>NZ_JAAOQS010000011.1:0-128676 GCF_011603105.1 Rhodococcus sp. A14
CCCGTTACGCACCCGCCCCCGATCAGGAAACCCTGAACACCGGGGACGCGGGTTCCCGGGTGGCCTGCGGTGTCATCGGCGCCAGCTGAGTCGCGTGACATCCCGGCTTCGGCCTGGATGCCGGTGCGCTGCCGCGCACTGCGGCCTGTGGTTGGATCGAAACCGTGGTAGTTCCCTTTCCCGGTTCGCCGCGGCCGACTCTGGGCGTCGAGTGGGAGATCGCGCTGGTCGACAGGGTCACGCGGGATCTCTCCAACACGGCCGCGGAGGTATTCGACGCGGTGGCGAATCTCGCCGGTCCCGAGGATCCGCGGATCACCAAGGAGTTACTGCGCAACACCGTCGAACTCGTCACCGGTATCCACTCCACCGTCGGTGAGGCGATGGACGACCTCGATGAGTCGCTCGACCTGTTGCGGCGGGCGGCGAACCCGCTCGGCGTCGATCTCATCTGCGCGGGAACGCACCCGTTCGCGCAATGGTCGACCCAATTGGTCACGCGCACACCGGATTACGACGAGCTGATCGAACGCACCCAGTGGTGGGGCCGTCAGATGCTCATCTGGGGTGTGCACGTCCACGTCGGTGTGTCCTCGCCGCAGAAGGTGTTCCCGATCCTCAATGCGCTGCTGCAGCGGTACCCGCACCTGCTCGCGCTGTCCGCGTCCTCACCGATGTGGGCCGGCGTCAACACGGGGTACGCGAGTAATCGTGCGCTGATGTTCCAGCAGCTCCCCACCGCGGGGCTGCCGTACCAGTTCGCGAACTGGGGGCAGTACGAGGATTTCATCAGCGACCAGATGAAGACCGGTGTGATCACCAAGGTCGGTGGGATGCACTGGGACATCCGGCCGGCGCCACGGTGGGGCACCATCGAGGTCCGCGTCTTCGACGGCATCTCCACCCGCGCTGAACTCAGTTCGCTCGTCGCGCTCGTGCACTGCCTGATCGTCGACCTGGACCGGCGTTTCGAGGCAGGTGAGAATCTGCCCAACCTGCAGCCGTGGCACGTGAAGGAAAACAAGTGGCGGGCCGCGCGGTACGGGCTCGACGCCGAGATCATTCTCGACCAGGACAGCAACGAGCGCCTCGTCACCGACGACCTGAACGACCTGCTCGAGAAGCTGGCCCCGACCGCTGTGCGTCTCGGCTGCGCGGACGAACTGGCCGCCGTGGCCGAGATTCCCCGTCGTGGCGCTTCCTACCAGCGGCAACGTCAAGTCGCGGAGGCGACCGGCGGTGACCTGGTGGCCGTGGTCGATGCGCTGGTGAAAGAGCTCGGGACCTGAAGGACGGTCTCGGGCAGGACACTCGTCCACTTCCCGTTCACGTGTTGTTTACACTTGGCGGGTGTCGATCGACGATGTTGCCGTTGTACGGCCGGGTGGGCCCGTCGATCGATCCCGCATGTTCGCGGCGGGCGGGGCGCTCGGGGTGGCGATCCTGCTGGTGGTCGTCCAATTGGTCGCGTCCACACAGGGTTTCCAAGGCCCCCTCGAAAGCCTGTTCCACGACTATGTCCTGACCCCCAAGTCGGCGTCCGTCCCGTGGGCAGGCCTCGCGCTCGCGATGGTCGGGCTCACCAATCGCCAGCGCGTCGTGGCACTCTCCGCCGCGGCCGGTATCGATGTCGTGGTCGCCGCGGTGCGCTATCTGTCCGGTGGCCCGCTGACCGTCGGCAACGGCGCGACCTGGGTACTCACGGCGGTGGGCGTGTATGCGGCGGTCCGATGGACCGGCGACCAGCGGCGCAGCGCCCTCAGGGGTGTCGGACTTGGTGCGCTGCTGATTCTCGCGACCAAGTTCGGTGACGCCTGGCTGCAGGTCACGATCATGGCCGGGCCGATGATCCTCGACGAATACGCGCAACTGGCCGATCACGCGCTGGGCAGCCCCTCGTGGCACCTGGGGCAGTTCGTCGACGCCCTCGGACCCGTCGGCTACGGCATCCTCCACTGGGTCTACATCGAACTGCCGGTCGCGGCCATCGCGGTGGCCGTCTACCAACTGCGGAACGGCTGGCCGTCGCACTACCTGGTCCGCACGTTCCTGTTGATCGGTCTCATCGGTCCCGTCTTCTACGTGCTGTTCCCGGTGGTCGGTCCGATCTTCGCGTTCGGCACCGAGGGGCAGGGGTTCCAGGTCAGCGACTACTGGCCCAACCTCGTCCCGACACCCGACTTCGCGCCCGAACCGATGTCGTTCGACTCGGCGACCCCCCGCAACTGCATGCCGAGCCTGCACACGGCGTGGGCTCTCGCCCTGTTCATCCACTCCCGGCAGGGCGCCTGGTGGCTGCGGCTCGGTGGCACGTTCTGGCTGGTGTGCACGCTGACGGCGACCCTCGGGTTCGGCTACCACTACGGCGTCGACCTGGTCGCCGGAGCCGTCCTGTGCCTGACCATCGAATCCGCGTTGCGCGACCCCGAACGGGGGTGGGGCTGGTTCCGGGTCCGCCTCGTCGGAGGCGGCGCGCTGGTGCTGGCCGGACTGCTGCTCAGCTACCGCTACCTCGCAGTGCCGATGGGCCGATTCCCCGAGGTGTCCGGACCACTAGTCCTCGGTGCCCTCGCCGCGATGAGCCTCGGGTTCTACGCGACGTTCTTCGCCCGGCCCGACACCGCACTCGCACGGTGGGGCAGCGGCGCCAAGGCAGCGGTCACGGACGTTCTGGCGGCTCCAACTCGTTGATCATCAACAGCCCGTCCTGATCTCGCTGCTCCCGGTACGCCACCCGGCCGACGCTGTGCGCGATGACCGGCGCGGTGAACAGGGTGAAGATGCCGACGAGGATCAGCATCCAGATGTCGACGTTGCCACGCAGTTCGAGGACGGCGCCCGCGAGAACCATGATGAGACCGACCACCTGCGGTTTGGTGGCGGCGTGCATGCGGCGCAGGGTGTCCGGGAATCGGACGATGGCGATGGCGGCCGTCAGCGCGAGCAGCGAGCCGCACAGCATGAGCGTGGCCCCGATGACGTTCAGCACGGTGGTCACGACTTGTCACTCACCCGGAACCGGGCCACCGACACCGAACCGATGAACCCCACCAACGACAGCGCGACGATGGCGGGCACGATCGTCGTGTCGCCGGTGTACGCGGCCCACACGGCGAGCCCGCACATCGCGAGCGCGATCAGGGTGTCGAGGGCGACGAGGCGATCCAGCGAGTTGGGCCCGTCGAGCAGCCGGAACGTCGTCAGAACCCCGGCGACGACCAGGACGATTCCGGAGATGACCGATACGACTGTCATGAGCTGCCCTCCTGAGTGGGGTCGTCGTAGTGCAGGTCGCGGTTGTGCCAGGGGCTCGGTTTCCAGTCGGAGTCGCGTTCGAACGCCTCGATGAACAACCGTTCCAACTGTGCGACCGTGCGGTAGAACTGGCTGACCGCCTTCTGCGAACCTATGTCCAGGACGTGCACGTAGACGATCCGCCGTACCTGGTCGATTTCGAGGACCATGGTGCCCGGAATCAGGTTCAGTACGTCGATGCACAGGGTCAGGACGAGGTCGGACTTGATTCCCAGCTGGTAGCGCAGGACCCCGGTGACGGGCGGCGGCCCGGGCCGGAGTGCGAGATAGGCGATCTGGAGGCTCGACTGGAGCGAGTAGTACACGAACATGACTGCCAGCCGGAGCAGTGGCAGGACGTGCACCCGGCCCTCCACGGGCACCCGCGGCAGCGGCATGAGCACCATGATGAGCGCGCCGACGGCGAGCCCGCCGAGGCTGTTGCCCCAGCTGACGTTGCCCCACAACAGGATCCACACCGCCATCAGCCACAGCAGCGCGCCGAACTGGAGAAGTCTCTCGCGTTTCATCGCGGTGCCTCCTGCGCTTCGCCGCCGGGGTGACCGCCGAGGACGGCGTCGATGTAGATGGACCGGTTCTGCAGATCGCTCGCCGCGCGATCGCTGATCTGGATGATCTGGCCGGCGAACACCGTCATCGCCAGCCCCACGGCGACGAGGGCGACGGTGGGGATGAGCATCATCGCGGGGATACGGCCCACGTCGGCGCGGTCGTCGAACGAGATGTCGGCCTCGGACTCGTCGAGCAGCGCCGACGGGCTGACGTCCGCGAGGTCACCCTCGGGGGCGTCGGCGCGCGCCCGCCAGAACGCCTTGGTCCACACACGTGCGACGACGTACAGCGTGAGGAGGCTGGTGAGGGTTCCGCCCGCGACGAGGATCCACGCCAGCACGCTCGCATCCGCCGAGCCGGCCTGCAACAGCGCGACCTTGCCGATGAACCCGGAGAACGGGGGGATACCACCGAGGTTGAGGGCCGGGACGAGGAAGACGATGGCCAGGACGGGGCTCGCCGCGGCGAGCCCGCCGAGCCGTCGCAACGACGACGATCCGGCCTGGCGTTCGATCAGACCGACCACCAGGAACAGCGTGGTCTGCACGAGAATGTGGTGGGCCACGTAGTAGATGGCACCCGACAGCCCCGACTGTGTGGACAGCGCGACACCGAACACCATGTACCCGATGTGGCTGACCAGGGTGAACGACAGCAGACGTTTGATGTCGCTCTGCGCGATCGCACCGAGGATGCCGACGAGCATCGTCAGGAGGCCGCACACCATGAGCACGTTGTCGAGTTCGCCCTCCGGGAAGAGCAGCGTGTGCGCGCGGATGATCGCGTACACACCCACCTTGGTGAGCAGGCCGGCGAACACCGCGGTGACGGGCGCGGGCGCGGTGGGGTAGGAGTCGGGCAGCCACGTCGACAGCGGGAACACCGCCGCCTTGATGCCGAACGCCACGAGCAGCACACCGAAGATGGCGGTGCGCGTTCCGGACGGGATGCCGTCGAGGCGGGTGGCCATGTCGGCGAGGTTGAGCGTTCCGGTGGCTGCGTAGGCGAACGCGATGCCCGCCAGGAAGATCAGCGACGACACCATCGACACCATCACGTACGACACGCCCGCACGGACACGGTCTGCGCTCGCACCGAGCGTCAGCAGGACGAAGCTGGCGGCGAGGAGCACCTCGAAGCCGACGTACAGATTGAACAGGTCGCCCGCCAGGAACGCGTTGGAGATGCCCGCCGTCAGCGCCAGATACGTCGGCAGGAAGATCGAGACGGGCTGGTCCTCACTGCCGTCGCGGATACCCTGACCCACGGCGTACGCCATGACGGCGAGCAGCACGATCGACGAGACCACCAGCATCATCGCGGACAGCCGGTCGACCACCAGCGTGATGCCGATCGGTGAATCCCAGCCACCCACCTGAATGGCCGTCGTCCCGTCGCGGTCGGCCAGGAACAGCAGCAGTCCCGACACGACGAGAACACCGATCAACGCGACGAGCGTGATGATCCGCTGGGCACGCGGACGCCGGCCGAGCACCAGCGTGGCCGCGGCGGCGAGCATCGGGACGAGGACGGGCAGCGGCGCGAGGGCCGTGATGATGTGCGGGGAAATGGTCACGACCTCTCCCCGATCCCGGCCTTGTCGGCGTCCTCGTCGTCGTCGAAGTCACCCTCGTGCAGGTCCTCGTAGCATTCGAGGTCCTCGAGGTTCTTCAGCTCTTCCAGGGGAATAGGGTTTCCGTCCTTGTCGAATGCGTCGCCGCTGAAACTCGGCTCGCCGGTGACCGGGTCGTCGGAGCGGTCCCGGTCGGGTGCCTCGGCGGGCGACCGGCGCCGCAGGACCCTGGTGTCCTCGGGGTCGTTCTCGACGGCGTCCTGCGTGGTGATCTTGAACGACCGGTACGCGAGCGCGAGCACGAAACCGGCGATGCCCATCGTGATGACGATCGCGGTCAGGATCATCGCCTGAGCCAGCGGGTCGGCCATCGACTCGTGGATGGACTCACGGCCGACGATGGGCGGATTGCCGTCCGAACCGCCGGACGTGAGGATCAGGAGGTTGATGCCGTTGCCGAACAGCAGCAGTCCCAGCAACATGCGGGTGATGCTGCGCTCGATGAGCAGGTAGACGCCCGCCGACACCAGGACGCCGATGATGACGAGAAATCCGATGTTCGCGCTCATCGCTGGTTCACCTCGATCTGTGCGTCGAGACGTGCTCCGAGACTGCGGAGCACGTCGAGTACGAGCCCGACCACGATGAGATACACACCCAGGTCGAAGAACAGGGCGGTGACCATCTTGACGTGGCCGACCAGCGGCAGCGTCACCTCGAACACCGCGGAGGAGAGAGCCGGGGCGCCGAGGAACAGCGACGCCAGCGCGGTGCCCGCCGCAAGTGTGAGTCCGAGGCCCAGGATCTTGCCCGCGTCGATCGGGACGGTTTCGCCGAGTTCGTACCGTCCACCCGCGAGGTACCGCAGGACCAGCGCGAGACCGGCGGTGAGGCCGCCGGCGAACCCGCCACCCGGCGCGTTGTGACCGGCGAAGAAGAAGTAGACCGACAACACCATGATGGTCGGGAAGATCAGCCGGGTCGTCACCTCGAGGACCAGGGACCGGTGTTTCGGGTCGATGAGGTCGCCGCCGAGCAGCCACGTCGTCTCGGAATGCGACGCCGACGAATCGGCCGTGACCGCGGGGGCGTCGGACACCCGGGGTGCGCTGCCGAAGCGGCGGTTGCGGAACACCAGGCTCGCGACACCCGTGGCCGCCACCAGCAGCACCGAGATCTCACCGAGCGTATCCCAGGCACGGATGTCGACGAGCAGGACGTTGACGACGTTCTTGCCGTTGCCGAGGTAGTACGCCGCGTCGGGGAGTCGCTCATAGATCGGCACCGAGTTCCGCGCGTTGATGGCGTACGCGCCGATCGTGGTGATGGTGGCACCGACCGCGACCGCCAGCAGCGCCCGCGGAATCTTGAATCCGATCGCCCGGCGCTCGTCCACCTCGGCGGGCAGTTTCCGGAACACGAGAACGAAGATGACGAGGGTCAGCGTCTCCACCAGGAACTGGGTGAGCGCGAGGTCGGGGGCACCGTGGAGGGCGAACAGCACACCGCAGCCGTAGCCGCTGAGACCGACGAGGATCACGCTGGCCAGACGGTTGCGCATCACCGTCGCGGCGAGCGCGGCCGCGACCATCATCAGCCCGATCACGAACTGCACCGGCGAATCCCACAACCGGACGTCGGCGCCCGTATTCGTGCCGACGACGAGCAGCACCAGCGGCACCACCACGAGGGTGCCGAGGATGGTCGCCTGGGTCAGCGGGAGCGAACCGCGCTGGGTGGCGCCGGTCAGCCGCATCGACAAGGCGTCCATGCCGCGCAGCGTCGCGTCGTAGATGCGGTCGGCGTTGCCGAGCGGCGGATGCTCGAACCGCAACCGGTTGACCCAGCGCTGCGCCACGAAGAGCGCGGTGCCGACGGCGAACACCAGCAGGGTGAGCAGCAGGGCGGTGTTCACGCCGTGCCACAGTGCGAGGTGGTAGTCGGAGACGCCCTCGGCGGGCAGGGTCTGCGAGTACGGCGTCAGAAGCTTCTCGAGCTGCGGCGCCACGAGTCCCGCCGCCAGGCTCAGTACGGACAGAACGGCGGGCGCGGCGAGAAACAACGGTCCCGGTGCGTGCATGCGCTGCACGGCCGGGCTCGGCCGCGCGAGCCGCTTGCGACCGAAGGCGCCCCACATGAACCGCACGCTGTAGGCGAGCGTCAGGATCGAACCGAACACCACGACGCCGACGGTGACGATCCGCGCCGGGTCGGCGAGGACGGTCGTGCTCAACAGGGAGTCGAATGCGGCTTCTTTTCCGATGAACCCGAGGAACGGGGGAAGCCCGGCCATGCTCGCCGCGGCCAGCGCGGCGACGACCATCAGAGCGGGAGCACGGTCACCGAGGTGCGCAAGTTTGCGGATGTCGCGGGTGCCCGTCGTGTGGTCGATGATCCCGACCACCATGAACAGCGCGGCCTTGAACATCGCGTGGGCGACGACCATCGTCATGCCGGCGAGCGCGGCGTCGCGGGTGCCGAGGCCGACGAGGACCATCATGAAACCGAGCTGGCTGACGGTGCCGAACGCGAGCACCAGTTTGAGGTCGAAGGCACGCATCGCCCGCCACCCGGCGAGGACCATCGTCAGCAGACCGAGCGTGATGATCGTGAACCGCCAGGGCGCCGAGTCGGCGAAACCGGGCGACAGTCTGGCGACGAGATAGATGCCGGCCTTCACCATGGCCGCGGCGTGTAGGTAGCCGCTGACCGGGGTCGGGGCGGCCATCGCTCCGGGCAGCCAGAAATGCAGCGGCACGATCGCGGATTTCGACAGGGCACCGATCAGGACAAGCACGACGGCGACACCGGCGAGCCAGCCGCGAGGTGCGATCTCGATCAGTTCGGACAGGTTGTACGTGCCACTCACCTGGCCGAGGATGATGATGCCGACCAGCATGGCCAGACCACCCGCGGTGGTGACGAGCAGCGCCTGCGTCGCCGCCCGGCGACTCGACGCGCGTTCGGCGTAATGCCCGACCAGCAGGAAGGACAGGACCGTCGTCAGTTCCCAGAATATGTACAGCAGCAACATGTTGTCGCTGGCGACGAGGCCGAACATGGCCCCGGCGAAGGCCACCATCTCGGCGGCGAAGATGCCGAGGCGGGGTTCGTCGTCGGTGAAGTAGCGCGCGCAGTAGACCAGGATGAGCGTGCCGATGCCCAGCACGAGCACCGACATGATCGCGGCGAGCGGATCGAACCAGAAGTCGAGGTCCATCGACAGGCCCGGAGCCCACTCGATGGACACGGTCTGCTCCGTGCCCCAGTTCGCGATCACCCATCCGAGCGACGCCAGCGGGACGAGGGAGAGAGGGTAGAAACCATTGCGGCCGAACTTGCGCACCACAAGCGGAGCCAGAACGGCGGCAACGGCATGGGCGAGCAGAACAGCAAGCAAAAGGCACTCCGTCGGGGGTCAGCGGGCGGCGGGGTGTCGGAACGAAACGAACCGAGTCGTGTAGACCGTTCGCTTAGCTAGCGAACTGGGCTACGGGGTACATCCTACTGGGTCGGTTATTCGGACTCACAATCGCGGCAAATCGGACTAATGGGGCGGAATGTGTTATGGGCGGCCGGCCGGACTGTTCTATCTTGTGACGGTGCCTGCCGAGATCCGAACCGCCGCGCTCGCCCACATCCGCGACCGGAAACTCCTCCAGACCCGATCGGTGGGGAAGACCGCGTTCTACATGGCAGGTGGAAAGATCGATCCGGGCGAGAACGCCGAACAGGCTCTGCACCGCGAGATCCGGGAGGAACTCGACGCCGGAATCGTCGACGGGACGCTCGAACATCTGGGGGTCTTCGAGGCGCCCGCGTACGGACACCCCGAGGGCACCGACCTGCACATGACCTGCTTCCTCGCCGAACTGAGCGCCGAGCCGCGGCCGGCGAGCGAGATCGCCGAACTGCGGTACTTCACCGTCGACGAATACGCGGCCATGCCCGACGTCGCGCCCGGTTCGATGCTCGTGTTCCGTCGGCTGCAGTCGCTCGGCCTCCTCGACTAGCTGCCTTCCGGGGTACTGCGCCGCTCGTGGACCGAGTAGACGCAGAACGCGACGACGAGCAGCATCACGAAGCCGACGAGATGGTCGGACGCGGCGGTCGAGGCAGGCGACGACGGCAGACGGTGTTCGCTGCTCGAGCCCGGGTAGACCACCCGGCTGCGGGGAACGGTGGTCGCCGCCACGAACACCAGCGACGCGAACGGCAATGCGAAACCGAGCACCGCGACGGGCGCCGACCCCGGCAGAGCGGCGGCGAGCGCGAAACCCGTGCCGCAGCCCAGCACGGCCAGCCGGATCAACAACGCGACGCCGTCGTCGCCGAAGTCGGGCCAGATTGCGGCGAGCAGCGGAACGACGGCGGCCAGGCTCAGTCCCCACTGCGGGCGCCGCCACTTCGGCGGGACCCTGACCGCCACCGCGATGCCCGCGGCAAGCGCGACGACGCCCACCGCCAGCAATGCCGTCGCGGGCGTCGTCACCCGCGGAGTCCGGAGGTCGTCGAGGACGAGCACGGCCGCGGCGGTGACACCGGTCGCGGCGAGCAGGAAGCGTCCGTCGATCCCCGGGAACCGGCGTGCGATCAGCACCGTGACCGTCAGAATCACGGCGAGCGAGAACGCGACGATCAGCCAGACCGTCAGGGGTTCGCCGAATTCCTGATCGTCGATCCATGCCCCGAGCAACCGGTTGAGCAGGGCGAGAGCCAAGGCGCCGACCAGCGCGGTCAGCAGGGTCTTCCGGTCGGGACGCTGCACCCGGAACTGCGACCGCGCCACCACCGCCGATGCGAGCGCGAGCACGAGAACTCCGATCAGCAGCCACTGCGGGGGTTCGCCGATCGCGGAGGTGCTCATACTCGCGGGCTCGACATACGCGGTGTCGCCGCGCGGTAGTCGCTGCACACTCGCGAGGAGGAACGCGCTCGCCACACCGAGAGTCGACGCCAGCTGCGAAACCCAGCGACCCCACACCGCGGCGACCGCCGCGCCCAGCAGGAACCCGGCAGTCGCGGTCTTCGCGAAGTGCAGGGCGATCAGCGTGTCGACCCCGCCGACGTCCGGCACCACCCAGCGCGCACCGATCAGGGCGAGCGCGCACGCCGCCGCCAGGAGCCACGACACCCGCCGGGAGCCGGACCGTTGCAGACCGGCGACCGCGATGACGGCGAGAACGAGAGCCACCACCACACCCGTCGGCTGGCTGCTGAGCCACCGGTCGACCTCCCGGTCGGACGCGTTGATCGTCCAGGCCCGGTTGCGGGGATTGGTGAGGACGAAACCGGCCAGTGCACCGGACGCGAGAGCAGCCGCGGCCGACAGGGGTTCCCGGAAGTCCATTCGCTCACGGTACTCGAGCGGGTAGGAATGGAAATGGCGAACCCGGCGTTGGCACCGAAGGCGTGCCCGAGAACGACTCCGATCGAATACCACCGAGGCGAGGAGCCCACCTATGACGTCGATCAACGAGAAGGCCACCACCCTGCTGGGACTGCACCAGCCCGGCAACCCCGTCATCCTGCCCACCGTGTGGGATGCCTGGTCCGCGAATCTGGCTGTGTCCGCTGGCTTTCAGGCGCTGACAGTCGGAAGCCACCCGGTATCCGACTCGATCGGCAAGCCCGACAACGAGGGGATCACGTTCGACGAGCTGCTGCACCGCATCTCGCAGATCACCGCAGCGGTGGATCTGCCGCTGTCGGTCGACATCGAATCGGGATACGGGCTCGAGCCCGCCCGTCTGATCGAAGGTCTGATCGGCGCGGGAGCCGTCGGCCTGAACATCGAGGACACGGTCCACAGCGAGGGCGGGCGTCTCCGCGAACCGCAGGAGCACGCCGACTTCGTCGGAGGGTTGCGGCAGGCGGCCGACGCTGCCGGGGTCCACGTGGTCGTGAACGCGCGCACCGACCTGTTCGTCAAGCAGGTGGGCGACGAGTCCGACCGTGTCGACCGCGCGATCGCTCGGCTGAAGCTCGCCGCAGAGGCCGGCGCCGACGTGCTGTACCCCGTGGGCCGTCACGACGACGCCACCCAGAAGCGGCTCACGTCGGAGCTGCCGCTGCCCGTCAACGCCATCGGTCTGCCCGATCAGGACGATCCGGCGAGCTTCGGGCCGCTCGGCGTCGCGCGGGTGAGCTTCGGCCCGTTCTTCCAGGCCGCCCTCGCCGCACACGCGGCCACGCTGCTCGGCCGCTGGTCCTGACCCGTGAGTACTTGTTAACCGCGGGCGGTTAACAAGTACTCACGGGCGCGTCAGCGCATAGGACTCGAGGTGCGCCACTTGCTCGGGATCGAGTGAGGGGCGCACCTTTTCGCGTGCCTCCGCCACGTCGGCGGCGGAGACGTCGGCTGCGTCGATGTTCCGGCGCATGGCGGCCAGCGCGGCTTCCCGCAGCAGCGCCGAGCAGTCGGCGGCCGAGTAGCCGTCGAGGTCGTCCGCCAGGGCGTCGAGGTCGACGTCGGCGGCGAGCGGCACCGACTTCCCGGACGTCCGCAGGATCGCGCGGCGGGCAGCACCGTCCGGCGGCGGCACGAACACCAACCGCTCCAGGCGGCCGGGCCGCAGCAACGCCGGGTCGATGAGGTCGGGCCGGTTGGTGGCGCCGACGACCACCACGTCGCGCAGCGGTTCGACGCCGTCGAGTTCGGTGAGCAGTGACGCCACCACCCGATCGGACACCCCCGAGTCGGAACTCTGACCGCGGCGCGGCGCGAGGGCATCCACCTCGTCGAGGAAGATCAGCGACGGGGCCGAATCCCGCGCCCGCTGGAACAGTTCGCGGACCGCCTTCTCGGACGCACCCACCCACTTGTCCATCAGTTCGGCGCCCTTGACGGCGTGCACGCTCAGATGTCCCGAACTTGCCAGCGCCCGAACGAGATAGGTCTTGCCGCAACCGGGCGGGCCGTACAGCAGTACTCCGCGCGGGGGATCGACCCCCAGCCGGGCGAACGAATCCGGGTGCTGCAACGGCCACAGCACCGCCTCGGTCAGCGCCTGCTTGGTCTCCACCATGTCCCCGACGTCGTCGAGGGTGACACTGCCGATCGCGAGTTCCTCGCTGCCCGACCGCGACAGCGGGCGGATCACGTCGAGCGCGCCGAGCAGGTCGTCCTGGGTGAGCGCCGGGTCGACGGGTTTCCTGGCCGCGCGTGAGGCGGCACGCAGGGCCGCTTCCCGGCACAGCGCGGCGAGGTCGGCGACGACGAATCCCGGTGTGCGGGCCGCGATCGCGTCGAGGGCGATGCCGTCGGTGGGGACCTTCCGCAGAAGCAGTTCCAGCAGCGCCCGGCGGGTGGAGCCGTCGGGCAGGGTCAGGGTGAGTTCGCGGTCGCACAGGTCCTGTCCGCGCAACCTGGCGTCGACCGACTCCGGGTGCGCCGACGTCGCGACGAACGCGACCCCGACGGTGTCGACCGCGCGGCGGAGCTGTTCGACGATCAGCGCCGACACCGGCTCCGGCGTGGCGGGCAGCAGGGCATCGATGTCGGTGATCAGCAGGACGCCGCCGCTGCGGATCGCGTCGACCGCCGCGGTGACCCGCTGCAACCGTGAGTCGGCTTCCAGCGCGCCGGCACTCGGCCCGTCGAGTTCGACGACTCGGCGGGAGGCGAGCACCGCTCGGGCGAGCGTCGCCTTCCCGACGCCTGCGGGCCCGGTCACCAGGACGCCCAGATGCGGTGAGGCCCCGAGTTTGCGGAGCAGTTCGGGTTCGTCGAGCGCCAGTCCGAGCCATTCGGTGAGTTTGGCTGCCTGGGTGTGGGAACCGACCAGGTCCTCGACCGGGACCGGGGGAACTTCCTCGGCGGGCCGGACAGGCGGCGCGGGCAACCGGGACGGAGTCGCGGACACCGTCGCGCGCACACCCTCGCCCCATCCGACCGCGGTGTTGGGCTGCACGCTCACCGGACCACCGGCCGGGTCGACCCCGCTGACGGTGAGCAACTCGGATGTCCACGCGACCCCGAACGTCCGGGACAGTGCCTGCGTGGCGGGGGCGGTGCTGGTTCCGGGGCCCAGATCGCGGGGGAGCAGCGACACCGTGTCGCCGACGGTGAGGACCTTGCCGAGCAGGGCGTGACGCAGCGTGACGTCGGAGACGGAGTTGACGGCCAGGTTCGAGCCGCTGACCGTCACCGTCTTCCCGCCGTACACCGTCACCGGTGTCACGACGACCGTGCTGTTCTCGGTCAGCCCGGCGTTGGACAGGGTCACGTCGTCGAGGAGCGCAGTCCCGGTGGGCGTTCCGGACGGCGCGCGACCTGCCACCGCGGCGGTGCGGCGCGCGCCGACGAGGGCGATAGCGTCCCACTCGCGGAGGCCGAGCGCGGCCAGGGCTTCCGGATGCAGCCGGACCACACCGCGCCGGGTGTCGGCGGCCGAGGTGTTCAGTCGGACTGTGAGCGCGAGTTCCGGTGAGGTCACGTCGTCGAGCCTACGTGCGGGAGCGAACTATCGGGCCGGCCGGCGCAGTCCGAGCCGTGCGGCGGATCGCCTGCCGCGGGCGTCCGGCTGACGCCGGATGGCCCGCCGCTCGGAGGGCTTGATGTCCCACGTCTCGGGCCGCGCGGCCACCCACCGCTTCGAATGGACCGCGAACGGAATGTGCCCGAGGTACACCGCGACGAGCGCGATCAGCAGGATGTACGGGTAGGTGACCAGAGCCGCCGCCGCGAGCGCCACGAGGACGAGCAGACCGGCAGCCATGTGCGGCGGCACCGACACCGTCTTCAGCGCCAGCGTGGGGATCCGGCTGACGATCAGCGCCGCGGAGATCACGGTCCACGCCACGACGACGGGGTACGACGACCACCAGCCGTCGCCCCACTGCGCCGCGGCAGCCAGCGGGGTCAGCGCGACCAGCGCACCCGCGGGCGCCGGGACCCCCGTGAAGTACTCGTTGGCGTAGCCCGGCATGTCGTCCTCGTCGAGGAGCGTGTTGAACCGGGCCAGCCGCAGCACGATGCTCACCGCGTAGATCAGGGCGATGATCCAGCCGAAACTCTGGCCGTCCAGCAGCGTGACATAGAGGACGAGGGCCGGTGCGACGCCGAACGAGATGGAATCGGCAAGCGAATCCAGCTCCGCGCCCATCTTGCTGGTGGCGTCGAGCATCCGTGCGATCCGGCCGTCGAGCGAGTCGAGGACCGCGGCCGCACCGATCATGGCCAACGCCGTTCCGAGGTCGCCGTCGAGCGCAAACTTGACCGCGGACAGCCCCGCGCACAGCGCGAGGATCGTGACCACGCTCGGCAGGAGCCGGACCGCCTGCTTGGGTCGACCCCTCCGCTGTCGCTTCGCGTTGGCGATCACGGCAGTTGAGCGATGACGGTCTCGGCACCGATCGTCCGTTGCCCTCGCTCGGCGAGCAACGTGGTGCCCACCGGGAAGTACGTGTCGACGCGGGAGCCGAACCGGATCAGGCCGTACGTGTCACCGATCGGGAGGGTATCGCCGACCTTGGCGTCGCAGACGATCCGGCGGGCGAGCAGACCGGCGATCTGCACGACGGCGACATCGTGGCCCTCCGAGGTGTGCAGCAGCATGCTGTTGCGTTCGTTGACCTCGCTGGCGTCGGCGAGGTCGGCGGAGAGGAACTGGCCCGGCCGGTGGACGACCTTCCTGACCTCACCGCCGACAGGACTGCGCTGGACGTGCACATCGAGCACGGACAGGAAGATGCTGACCCGGGGGAGCGGCTCGGTGCCCATGTCGAGTTCGGACGGCGGGACCGCGGAGTCGACGAGCGCGACCTCGCCGTCGGCGGGCGCGACCACGACGCCGACACGGTTCGGCGGTACGCGGTGCGGATGCCGGAAGAACGCGGCGCAGGCCGCGGCGGAGGTCAGCGCTCCGCGCCGGACCCACTTGCGCTTGCGACCGAGGACGGCCACACCGAGTGGCGCGAGGACGAAGGGCAGCCCGGCCGGATGTAGGGGCGGAACTGCTCCGCGGACGAGGTCGACGATATGCCCGACGCTCGTGGGTTGCGGGGTTCCGGGGGGTGTGGGCTTGCGTGCCACGGGCTCCTCTAACTGTGTCGGACGGACGTGCTGCCTGCGCGCCATCGCGCCGCACTCACAGATTACGTGAGCGCTACCGGCTGCAACGGCATCAGGAGAGAGTACGCACTCGCGGGGTCCGATGTGTGAACGGATCGTGGCCGGATGGCGAGCGGCGTGATGGGTCCACCCACCTGGAACGTCAACTGCTCACCCGGCAGCGCATCGACGGCTTCGAGGAGAAAACCGGCGTTCACCTGCACATGGAAGCGCGCGGGCTGCTCCGTCGCCGGGCTGCCGACGACGATCTCGCCCGACTCGAGAACACCGAGATCCACCCGGTCGCCGGCGTCCGCCAGGAGTGCGCGCAAGTCCGCCGAGGAGAAGGTGTGTTCGATTCCGCGGTCGAGGGGCGACAGACTGCGATGGTCTGGGAACGCGCCGTCGACGAGGCGGGTGGTGAGCTGCTCGGCGCCGCAGCGGAGGGTGACGCCGACGCCGACGCCGACGCCGACGACGACGGTCACCGTGTCGTGGCGACCCAGCAGTCTGGCCGCGTCGTCCAGGAACGTGCACGGGACGACGGCGGAGATCGGTTCGTCCGGCGGTTCGAGGACGGCCACCGTGCCGACCGCCAGCCGGTAGCGGTCGGTGGTGACGAGCCGCAGCACGTCGTGGTCGGTTTCCAGGAGGCAGCCGCGTAACACCGGGAACTGCGAGTCGGCGTCGGCGGCGAACCGCACCGAGCCGAACGCGGTGAGGAGGTCGGTGGTGCGGAGGACGATCGTGCACTCCCGCGCCGCTCGCGCGTCGAGCAGGCGGTGAATTCTCGTCAGTTCGTGCCGGGCGTCGTCCAGCCCCTTCTCGAGCCGGCCGAGATGCCGGTCGAGAAGTCCGTGGGCGTCCGTGCCGCTCAGCACGGCCGCCATCTCCTTCACGGGCATCCCCACCCGGCGCCTCGCGGCGACGAGGACCGCTGCGTCCACGTGCTTGTCGGCGTACCAGCGGTAGCCCGTGCGCGGGTCCACCACGTGCGGGGTGAGCACGCCTGCCTTGTCGTAGAACCTCAGCGCGCTGACCGACAGACCGGACGACCGGGCGAGTTCACCGATGCTGAGCACGGTGCTCACTCTGCCCCTGCGGTCCGACAGCGTCGGCGTCGAGTTCTGCGCGGAGTCGCTCGACGGCCCCGCGGATCGTCCGTCCATATCTGTTTTCGGGGAGGTGTTCGCAGCTCTGCGCGGCCCGATCGAGATGGTGGCGTGCCTCGGACGACTGGCCGAGCGCGTGATGAGCGGCCGCCACGTTGAGGTGCAGCGACGGGTAGAACCCCGCGACCCGGAGCGAGGAGTGGTGCTGCCGAGCTCGGTCGTCGGTCAGCGAGTCGGCGGCGGCGAGGGCCCGCAGATCCCAGCGCAGCTCCTCGGCGGGGTCGGTCTGGACGTCCGCCAGGTAGTGGGCCAGCGTGACGACGTGCAACGGGTCCGGTGTGTCGTCGCCGGGACCGGCGAGGGCGTCCCACACCTCCTCGAAGATGCGTCGGGCGCCCTCCCGGTCACCCGTCACTGCCAGTTCCTGTCCTTGCGCGATCCTCGCCATGACGGCGTCCGGTGTGTCCATGCGGACCACGCTGAGGCCTCGACCAGGTCGAGGGTCAACCGGACTACGTGCGTTCGGCCGCCGACTTGATGCGGGCGAGGGTGGTGTTCATGCCCTTGACGAGGTCGACCTCGAAGTCCTCGTTGCCGCCGAGGACGGTCTTGACCAGGAACTGCGACACCTTCGACGTTCCGGTCGGGGCTTCGCGGCGCTCGGTGACCTTGGTTCCGCCTGCCGTCGGCTCGAGTTCGTACGACCAGATGGTGCGGTTCTCGAGGATCCGGAACGCGATGGTCTTGTTCGGCTGGAACTTCACGACCTTCGACGTGGTCGGCCACACTAGGAAGCCCTTGCGGTTGATGTTGACGGTTTTGGTGCCCTCTTCGACGACGCCACCGAGGACGCGCATCGTGCGGCACTGGGGGCTCCATTCGCCCATTCGCTTCAGATCCGACACGACGGCCCACACGTCATGCGGGGGCGCGTCGATGTCGATGCTTGCTTCGAGGGTGTTGCCATCGGCTGTCTCCAGTCAGGGAAGGTGGTACGTAAGGTAACAATTACTTTGGCGTCATGATAGGCGCTCGTGCCAGAGAGGTGTGCGGTAGGTCACTGAATTCTCGTCCCGACTGCAGTTTTCCAGCACTTCCGCGCGCCTCATCGAAACCGTGTAACCAAAGGGGCACGATGGGCGATGAGTCAAGAGCGCGACGAAATGTCGCCGGTGCAATGGCGCAAAATGGAAAGTTGTCGAGTCGGTGTTCGGAAGTGATCGGTAGTGAATGTTCATTCGATCCTGCGGTGGGACCGCAGCCCTCTCCCTCTACTCGAATCAGCCCGATTGCAAGGACGTCCGTCCTCGTGGCCGAGTGAAAAACTCGAACGTCTGATGACGCCACGCGAAATCGAGGAAGCTCTCCGCGGCCGGATGTAGACGCCGTCGTCGCTCCCGCAATCCCGTCACTCTCCGCCCGACCCCGGGGGAGACTGGGGCTGTGGGAGCCGAAGAGTCTGTCGTTGTCGGAACCGGAGCGGTCTCCGCCGAAGAAGTGATCCGGGTGGCACGTCTCGGCGCGCCGGTGCGGATCTCGCGGGACGCGATGTCGGCCATGGCGGAAACCCGGAAGCGCATCGAGGCGCTGGCCGAGGATCCGAAGCCCGTGTATGGGATCTCGACGGGTTTCGGGGCCCTCGCCACCCGGCACATACCCTCTGCGCTGCGGACGCAGCTGCAGCGCAGTCTGGTGCGCTCGCATGCCGCCGGAAATGGCCCCGAGGTGGAACGTGAGGTCGTGCGTGCCCTCATGCTGCTGCGGTTGTCGACCCTGGCCACCGGCAGGACCGGCGCGCGGCCGGAAGTCGCGCAGGTCTACGCGTCGCTCCTGTCGGCGGGGATCACTCCGGTGGTCCACGAATACGGCAGCCTCGGGTGCTCCGGCGATCTGGCGCCGCTGGCCCATGTCGCGCTCGCGGTGATCGGTGAGGGCACGGTGCGGGACGCGGACGGCGAATCGATGCCGGCTGCGAAGGCGCTGTCCGCCGCCGGTATCGCACCGGTAGTCCTCGCGGAGAAGGAGGGGCTGGCCCTCATCAACGGCACCGACGGCATGCTCGGCATGCTGCTGCTGGCGTGCGAGGACCTGCACGGGCTGCTGCGTCTGGCCGACGTCACAGCGGCGATGAGTGTGGAGGGGCTGCTCGGCACCGACAAGGTGTTCGCCCCCGATCTGCAGGCGCTCCGGCCGCACCCCGGACAGGCCCGCGCCGCCGCGAACATGGTCCGGTTGCTCGCCGGCTCGGAGATCGTGCAGAGCCACGCCAATCCCAGCTGCACCGTGGTCCAGGACGCCTACTCGTTGCGGTGCGCGCCGCAGGTCGCCGGGGCGGCGCGGGACACGCTCGCGCACGCCGAGCGGGTGGCGTCGTGGGAACTGGCGAGCGCAATCGACAATCCGGTGGTCACGCTGGACGGGCGGGTGGAGTCGAACGGCAATTTCCACGGGGCGCCGGTCGGATACGTGCTGGACTTCCTGGCCATCGTCGTCGCGGACGTGGCGAGCATGAGCGAGCGCCGCACCGACCGCTTCCTCGACGTCGCCCGCAATCACGGGCTGCCCCCGTTTCTGGCCGACGATCCGGGGGTGGACAGCGGCCACATGATCGCGCAGTACACCCAGGCGGCGATCGTCTCGGAGCTGAAGCGGCTGGCGGCGCCGGCGAGTGTGGACTCGATTCCGTCGTCGGCGATGCAGGAGGACCACGTGTCGATGGGGTGGTCGGCCGCCCGGAAGCTGCGCCGGGCGGTCGACGGACTGACCCGGGTCCTGGCGATCGAGGCGTTGACGGCCGCTCGTGCGCTGGACCTGCGTGCCCCGCTGGCGCCGTCGCCCGCGACGGGTGCGGTGCGGGACACGATCCGCGAGCACGTTCCCGGACCGGGAACCGACCGTCACCTCGCGCCGGAAATCGAGGCCGCGGTCACCCTCGCGGCCTCCGGCGCGCTGGTCGCGAGCGCGGAGACGGTGGTGGGAAAGCTGGACTGAGCGGCGTGCCCCGCGGCCCGTTGATGCCTCGAGCTTTGCGAACTACCGTGGAATGCAGGACTCTCGCGGAGTTCGACACACGAAGGAAGGCCGTCGACACGGACCGTGGTCCGGTGAGCTGCCTCGATTCCGGCACCGGCCCTGTGGCTTTCTTCATTCACGGTGTCGGGACCTCCGGCTACCTCTGGCGCAACGTGATCCGTCAACTCGAGGGAGAACGGCGGTGCGTCGCGCTCGACCTCCCGCTGCACGGTCACACCCCCGCCGCGCCCGATCAGGGACTTCACCCTCGGCGCACTCGCCGACGTGGTCGCGGCCACGTGCGACGCGCTGGGGCTGTCGAAGGTCGACGTCGTCGCCAACGACACCGGTGGGGCGGTCGCGCAGATCTTCGCGGCCCGGCACCCCGATATGTTGTCGTCGCTGACGTTGACGAACTGCGAAACCCATGACAACGTGCCGCCGAAGGCGTTCCTTCCCGCCGTGCTGCTCGCCCGGGCGGGACTGCTCGCCCGGATTGCGCGACCGCTGGCGAGGAACGTGTCGAGGGCTCGCAAGTTGTTGTACGGCAGTGGGTATCAGAACGTGTCCCTCCATCCACGCGACATGCTCGCGGTCGAGTCGGACCTTGCGGCACTCAAGGTGCCCACACTCGTCGTGTGGGGCACCGGGGACGTGTTCTTCCGGACGAAGTGGGCCTACTGGCTGCGCGACCTCATCCCGGGAGCGCGGGAAGTCGTGGAGATCCGGGGTGGCAAGTTGTTCTTCCCCGGCGAGCGGTCGCGCGAACTGGTCGTCGAATTGCGCAGATTCTGGGCATCCCGTTCCTGAGCCGCGCTCAGCGCAGCGGGTCGAAATGCCGCATGACACCGGGAACCTCGCCGCCGGTCATGGAGTCGGCCAGCATGCGTCCGGTGAGCGGCCCCAGCGCGATGCCCCACATTCCGTGACCGCCCGCCACGTGCACGCGGGGGGAGCGGGTGGCGCCGACGAGCGGAAGTCCGTCGGTGGTGCAGGGCCGGGACCCGACCCACTCCTCACGACGCGATTCCCAGTCGATGCCGGTGAACATGGGCGTCGCGGCCTCGATGATCGCCTGTACCCGGCGCGGGTCGAGAGGTGCGTCGGGACTACGGAATTCCATCATTCCGGCGACGCGGAAACGGTCCTGCAAGGGCGTGCACGCCACTCGCTGGGTGGGGAAGTAGATCGGGTTCTTCGGCATCTGCTGGGGCTGGACGCTGAAGCTGTAGCCGCGGCCGGCCTGCACGAGGGCGCGGACACCGAACGGGCGGGCGAGTGCATTGAGGCGTGCGCCGCTGGCGATGACGACGGCATCGGCGGCTACCGCGTCGCCGGTGGCCGAGACCAGCCGGACCCCTGACTGTCCCCGATCCTGCACAGCCGTCACGTCGAAGCCGGACCTGATCTCGCCGCCACGGGCCCGGACGGCGTCGGCGAGTGAGTGCACGAAGCGCGGCGGGTCGATGAAGCGCTGGTTGCGCAGCCTCAGACCGGAGTGCACACCGTTACCGAGACTCGGCTCGAGAGAGTGGATCTCGTCCCTGTCGACGCGGTCGTACTCGACCTCCCCGCCGGCGGCCTCGACGTGACGGAATTCGTCGACGAGCGCTTCGCGGTCCTCGTCCGACTTGAATGCGGTGAGGAACGGGTCGGCGAGATGGGTGTGCTCCCGCACGCCGCCGTCCGCGAGTTCGTCGTAGGCGCCCAGGGAGATCCGGTTGACCTCGGCAAATACCGTCATCGCGTCCGCCCACCGGGAGGGTGTGCAGTGCCGCGCGAAGCCGACGAGGAAACGCACCAGGCGCAGATCGGTCGTGAACGGAACGTAGACCGGCGACGACGGATTCAGCATCGCGCGCAGCCCGTACTTCAACACGGCGGGCTCGGGCAGCGGCAACGTCAATGCCGGTGCGAGCCAACCCGCATTGCCCCAGGACGCGTCCGACGCGACACCGTGCCGGTCGACGACCGTGACGCGCACGCCACGCTCCTGAAGGAACCACGCCGTGGACAATCCGACGACGCCTGCTCCGACGATCGCGACATGGTCAGGGCGCTGCACTGTGCTCATGACTCCATCATCGGTCGGCGACGGCGTCGGGGGAGTAGCCGTTCGGCCAGTCCCGGACAGTGACCCCTGTGCAATCGGCCAGGGGTCACATATCCCGCAGTCCCGTCAGCTTCAGATGCAACATCAGGATGAGCCGGGTGTCCGCGTCGGTCAGGTCCACATCGCACGAATCGACGCAGCGTCGCAGCCGGTTCCTCAGGGTGTTGGGGTGCACGTGCAGTGCGGCCGCCGCATCGGCGACATCGCCGCCATGGGCCAGGAAGGCACGGGCCGTGGCCACGAGATCGGTACCGTGCTGCTCGTCGTGCCGGGTCAGCGCGGCGAGCGGGGTGAGCTCGCCCAGTCCGTCGAAGATGTCCGCGACGCGCAACGCCAGCACCGACGCGAGACTGTCCCGCATCGAACCGACGACACCGCCGGACCGGGCGTGCTGCAGGACGGTGAGGACCCGGTCGGCGTCCCCCCGCGACAGGTGCGCCTGGCTCGCTGTGGTCACTTCGCGTCCGACGGCGACCACGAACGCGGCCCCGCTGCGGGCGCGACCGAGGAAATTCTCGGCGAGGCGCCGGACGTCCTTCTCCGATGCGGCGATGACCACATAGATGACGTCGTCGAGTTGGGCGGCGACCGAATCGACCGCCAACGTGTCGAGGTACAGGCCGAGGGAGGCGAGCAAGCCGGACGGCAGTGGGCTCCCGACCGCGACCGGGGCGGCCGCGGCGACGGTCAGCCTTCCCTCCAGCCGGAGGTCGTCGGCGGCACGGAAGGCGGGCTCGCCACCGTTGATCAGTGCGCGCACCCGATCGACCTGCATCCGGCGCGTCACGTCCACCCGTTCACGCTCCGCCGCGATGTGTTCGGCGACGACGGGGACCGCGGACCGCAGGATCGATTCCTGTTCGGGGGTGGGGGCGGACGTCATCGCCGCCCAGATGGACCCGACCGAGCGTCCCGCGTCCCGCACCGCGATCACCGCGCGGGGAGTCATGTTCGGCATCCGCATGTCCACGTAGAAGACGTCGGTGTCGCGATGCAGGCGTTCGAAGACACCGGCGTCCGCGAGGAGCTGCCGGTACTTCCCGGGCACCTGCCGTCCCAGGATGGTCTCGATGCGGGCTTGGTCCACGGCCTGCTCGCCGCTCGAATAGGCCAGAACCGTCGAGTTCTCGTCCTCGATCGTGATCGGCGCGCCGATCAGCTCGGCCAGCGACCCCGCCACCGTGAACAGGTCTTCACCGCGCAGGTCCATGTCTGGGAGCCTAGTTGCCGGGGACGGTCCGGCCCGGTCTTCGCCGCGACACCGTGTCCTCGAGACACGAGCCTCCGGGTCCTGGCGGTGGCCACCCCGCACGGGCATTGTGGGGGTATGGCGGCGGCGCAGGGCGGACCCGGAACGATGGCCGCGTGGCGCGTGGTCGCGCCCGGCCCCGTCGCGGGCCACCCCCTGGAACTCGGACGTGAGGCCGTTCCCGAGCCGGGACCGGGCGAACTTCTCGTGAAGGTGCTGGCGTGCGGAGTGTGCCGCACCGACCTGCACGTGACCGAAGGTGACCTGCCCGTGCACCGGTCCCGGGTGATTCCCGGCCACGAGGTGGTGGGGGAGGTTGCCGCACTGGGTGATTCGGTGTCGGGGACCTTCGCTGTCGGCGACCGGGTGGGTATCGCCTGGCTGCGTCACACCTGCGGACACTGCGCGGCCTGCCTGCGCGGTTCGGAGAACCTGTGCAGGCAGTCGCAATACACGGGTTGGGATGCGGACGGCGGATACGCCGAATTCGCGACGGTCCCGGCCGACTACGCGCTGCACCTGCCGGACGGCTACACGGACACCGAACTCGCACCACTGCTGTGCGCCGGGATCATCGGCTACCGCGCACTCGAACGTGCCGCGGTCCCCGACGGCGGTGCACTGGGCCTCTACGGGTTCGGCGGCAGCGCGCACCTCACCGCCCAGGTCGCGTCGATCCGCGGCGCCCGGGTGCACGTCATGACGCGTGGGGCGGAGGCCCGTGCGCTGGCGCAGCGACTCGGGGCGGCGTCCGTGCAGGGAGTGCGCGACGTGCCGCCGGAACCCCTCGACTCCGCGATTCTGTTCGCCCCGGTGGGCGATCTGGTGCCCGTCGCGATGGAGGCGCTCGCCGACGGCGGCACCCTCGCCGTCGCGGGGATCCACCTCTCCGACATTCCCGCGCTCGAGTATCAGAGGCATCTGTTCCGGGAACGGCAGATCCGCAGCGTCACCGCCAATACCCGTTCGGATTCCGTCGAATTCCTGCGCATCGCAGCGGAACACCGGCTGAGTATCGACACCCACCCGTACCCACTCGACCGCGCCGACCGGGCCCTGCGTGACCTGGCCGGCGGAAAGTTCAGCGGTGCAGCAGTTCTCGAGTCGTAGAGGGAGAGAGATATGAGCGAACATGCAGGGGCGCCCGTGGTCGTCGGCGTCGATGGTTCCCGCGCCGCGCTCGACGCGGCGCGCTGGGCCGCGGGCACGGCGGTCCGGCTCGACGCCCCACTCCTGCTCGCCCACACGTACCCGGACGAGGCCACGTTCTACAACGGCACCGCGATGATGATCGACGCCCAGTTCATCCAGGAACTGCGCGAGGACGGCAACTCGATGCTCGACGCCACCACCGCAGCCGTCTTGCAGGACCATCCCGGACTCGCCGTCGAGCGCGACGTCCGATCGGGCGCGGCGGTGTCCCACCTGATCGAGTTGTCGAGGGCGGCGCGGATCGTGGCGCTCGGTGCGCAGGGTGCGGGCGCGGTCACCGACTACCTCCTCGGGTCCACCGTGCTCCGCACGGTCAACCACGCGCACAGCCCCGTCGCGGTCGTCCGGGGAGAGCCCGCGACGGCGGCACCGGACACCCGCCCGATCGTCGTCGGCGTGGACGGCAGCCAGGTCAGCGAGAAGGCCGTCGAGGAGGCGTTCGCACTCGCGTCCGCGTTCGGCGTCGGTCTGGACGTGGTACACGCGTGGAGCGGCGAGAAGCAGCACGGGCTCGCCCACGCGTCGAAGTACGTGGACTGGACCGCCTACGAGGAAGGGGAGAAGGCCATCGTGTCCGAATGCCTCGCCGGCATCCGGGACGAGTACCCGGACGTGCCGGTGAACGCGGTGACGACGCAGGGGGTGTCCGCCGACGTCCTGCTGCGGCACGCGACACGGGCGCAACTGCTGGTGGTCGGAAGCCACGGGCGCGGCAAGGTGCTGGGTGCCCTGCTCGGATCGGTCAGCCAGAATCTGGTGCACCACGCACCCTGTCCCGTCCTCGTCTGCCGGGCTCGGCAGTGACACCGTCCGAGCCGCGCGGATAGGCTCCTGTCATGGCTGGGGTCGAGGGTGTCCTGCTCGATATCGACGGGGTGCTGGTTACTTCGTGGCATCCGATCGACGGTGCCGCCGCCGCGGTGCGGGAGGTGCGCGAGCGCGGACTCGCGTGCGCCTACCTCACCAACACGACGTCCCGGACGTGCGACGAGATCGCCGATGCCCTGCGGTCGGCGGGCATCGAGGCCGACGCCGGCGAGATCGTCACAGCGGCCCGGCTCACCGCGGAGTACGTCCGGTCGACCTACCCCGGGGCGCGGGCCTGGGTCCTCAACAGCGGCGACATCACGGCCGATCTGTCCGGGATCGAACTGGACGACGACGACCCCGAGGTGGTGATCCTCGGTGGGGCCGGGCCGGAATTCACCCACGACGCACTCAGCCGCGTGGTGGAGCTGATGCTCGACGGCGTCCCCGTGGTCGCGATGCACCGGGGCACCACATGGGCCACCCACGACGGGCTGCGCATCGACACGGGTACCTACCTCCCCGGTATGGAGGAGGTCGCGGGAACGAACGTCGTCTCGGTGGGCAAGCCGTCGCTCGCGGCGTTCCTCACCGCCACCGATCTGATGGGCACGGAACCGGATGTGACGGTGATGGTCGGTGACGATCTGACGGGTGACGTCCTGGCCGCGCAGCGGGTGGGACTGATCGGCGTGCTGGTGCGGACGGGCAAGTTCCGCCAGTCGATTCTGGACCTCGCCCCGCAGCGTCCGGACCACGTCGTCGACTCGGTCGCGCAGCTGCCGAAGCTCCTCGACGAACTCGCCTGACCGCGGTCCGGGACTAACCGCCCGCGAGCGGGTACTCTCGCGGCGAATCCTCCAATTCGACGTTCCCAGAAGGAGCTTCCATGCTCGCTGTCTCCACACCCGTCACCTCGACCGCCTCGGCATCTCGTACTCGTATCTCGTCTCTGTTCGGCCGACGGCTGGCACGTGTGGGAGCGGCGATGGCCGTGGGTCTGGGCGTCGCGGCAGGAATCTCGGTGGCCGGCGCAGGCGTCGCCGGTGCCGCCCCCGTCAACTGTGTCTCCCCGCCGTCGGCGAACGACGTCCAGGTGTCGGACACCGCGAGCTGCGGCGCCAAGGCGACCGACGCCGGCGTCGCCCACGCGATGGCCGCGGACAGCGGCACCGCGGTGAGCGTCGCCAACGGACACAGCGGCGCCACCACGTACGCCAACGGATACGGAACGTCGCTCGGTGCGTCGACCGGCTCGGGGCAGGCGTACGCGCTCGCGCTCGGCGGCGGCATCGCCCGTTCCGGTGCGGCCGACGGCACCACCACCGTCGCGATCGCCGGGTGGGGTTCGGGTGCGACTGCCGACGCGAACGGCGTCGACTGCGTCGGTGCCCTGTCCCTCGCGTTCAACGTGAACACCGGTCAGGTGTGCGCGATGCGCTGATCGCCCGGCCACCGGTTCCGTCCCGACCTTGCACTCACCCTGTCCGAGTGCTAAAAATGCACTTGGCACTCACGACGCGTGAGTGCCAGGTCGGGACGGTGAGACCGGGAACCAAAGACACCCCTGGTCGTCCGTCGCGGGCACCGAACTCGGCCGAAGGCGTAAATGAGGCGACCCGACTAGCGGTCGCCTTGTGTGTCACCCCCAATCCGGAGGATCACTTCGCAATGGCCAAGATCATCGCGTTCGACGAAGAGGCCCGTCGCGGCCTCGAGCGGGGACTCAACGCCCTCGCCGACGCAGTCAAGGTGACGTTGGGCCCCAAGGGTCGCAACGTCGTGCTCGAGAAGAAGTGGGGCGCCCCCACGATCACCAACGATGGTGTTTCCATCGCCAAGGAGATCGAGCTCGAGGACCCCTACGAGAAGATCGGTGCCGAGCTGGTCAAGGAGGTCGCCAAGAAGACTGACGACGTCGCCGGCGACGGAACCACCACCGCTACCGTTCTCGCCCAGGCTCTCGTCCGTGAGGGTCTCCGCAACGTCGCTGCCGGCGCCAACCCGCTGGGTCTGAAGCGCGGCATCGAGAAGGCCGTCGAGGCCGTCACCGTGCGTCTGCTCGAGACCGCCAAGGAGATCGACACCAAGGAGCAGATCGCTGCTACCGCTGGTATCTCCGCAGGCGACCCGTCCATCGGCGAGCTCATCGCCGAGGCCATGGACAAGGTCGGCAAGGAAGGCGTCATCACGGTCGAGGAGTCCAACACCTTCGGCCTGCAGCTCGAGCTCACCGAGGGCATGCGTTTCGACAAGGGCTACATCTCGGCGTACTTCGCCACCGACCCGGAGCGTCAGGAAGCCGTCCTCGAGGACGCGTACATCCTGCTCGTGAGCTCCAAGATCTCCACGGTCAAGGACCTGCTGCCGCTGCTGGAGAAGGTCATCCAGTCCGGCAAGCCGTTGGTCATCATCGCCGAGGACGTCGAGGGCGAAGCCCTGTCCACCCTGGTGGTCAACAAGATCCGTGGCACCTTCAAGTCCGTGGCCGTCAAGGCTCCCGGCTTCGGTGACCGTCGCAAGGCTCAGCTCGCCGACATCGCCATCCTCACCGGTGGCGAGGTCATCAGCGAAGAGGTCGGCCTCTCCCTGGAGACCGCCGGACTCGAGCTGCTCGGCCAGGCACGCAAGGTCGTCATCACCAAGGACGAGACCACCATCGTCGAAGGCGCGGGAGACCCCGAGGCCATCGCCGGTCGCGTGGCGCAGATCCGCGCCGAGATCGAGAACAGCGACTCCGACTACGACCGCGAGAAGCTGCAGGAGCGCCTGGCCAAGCTGGCCGGTGGCGTTGCAGTCATCAAGGCTGGCGCTGCCACCGAGGTGGAGCTCAAGGAGCGCAAGCACCGCATCGAAGATGCCGTGCGTAACGCCAAGGCTGCCGTCGAAGAGGGCATCGTCGCCGGTGGTGGCGTGGCTCTGCTGCAGTCGGCTCCCGCGCTCGACGACCTGAAGCTCGAAGGTGACGAGGCCACCGGTGCGAACATCGTTCGCGTCGCCCTCGAAGCACCGCTGAAGCAGATCGCCTTCAACGCGGGCCTCGAGCCCGGCGTCGTTGCCGAGAAGGTTCGCAACCTGCCCGCAGGTCACGGCCTCAACGCCTCGACCAACGAGTACGGCGACCTGCTCGAAGCCGGCATCAACGACCCGGTCAAGGTCACCCGCTCCGCGCTGCAGAACGCAGCGTCCATCGCGGCTCTGTTCCTGACCACCGAGGCCGTCGTCGCCGACAAGCCGGAGAAGGCCGGAGCGCCCGTGGGCGACCCGACCGGCGGCATGGGCGGTATGGACTTCTAAAGGCGGCTACGCCTCCTGTGAGTGGTTGAGGAGTCCTCGGACTCGCCTACCACTCACGGGCACGAAGTGCTCGAAGAGCCCGGGACACCATCTGGTGTCCCGGGCTCTTTCGTGTCGGTGACCCGCCCCTTCCCGTGTGCGCGTCGGCAGATCTCCTGTCGGCAGTGGCCGTGGATTCGTTTCACGGCCACAGTGCTTTTCGGTGTCGCCCGGGTCAGTGTCCGGCCGGCATCAGCATCCAGGCGGCGAGGTAGACGAGGGCCGCGGTGCCGCCGGTGACCAGCGTGGCGACCACGGTGAGCAGCCGGACGAGGTTGACGTCCACCGAGAAGTATTCGGCGATGCCGCCGCAGACGCCTGCGAGCATCTTTCGGTTGTCGGAACGGGTGAACTGGCGGGGAGTGTTGCTCTCGAATGTCATGCTCCCATTCTGTTGGGCGAGACCTGCCGGCACATCGGGATGTACCCCGATCCCGACCCTGGTCTTTCACCCTGAGTGCCCGCTCCATACCGCTCGCTGTTCGTGCCTCGGGGTCGATCGTTCTCGTGTCCGCGCCGCGCCGATGAACTCGATATCCCACACTTCAGGGCGATTCGGTGTAAAGATAGAAACTTTTGCCGATCAATTTTGAATTAGAGACAAATCGGATGCGTTCACCGCGGCAAAAGAAGAGACATTCGAATTCGCCGACCCTCATTCTCGGGCGGGTGATTCAAGGGCAATGACAAGAAAAAGTCCGGAAACAATGCAATCAGGTATGTTCTGTCGCTCCTCGATTACAGGAACGTGGATCCGGAGGTCGTGGTGACGCTATATAACCTGATAGAGGCGCATGTTCAGGCGATAATTGAGAAGTAGCCAGTACTCATTCGTGAGTTCGTCGTTAAGTCAACGATCGCAAATGTTTACCACTTTGTGCTTATTCGAAGAGAAAACTCGGGTACAAATGACGGAGCCCCTGATCGCGGGGGGAAGTTCGAAATCCACTGCGTCGAAAAGGAGTAATACTATGTCCGACAGCTTTCTGACTCTGCTCGAAGCGCTCACCACACTGATCGACTTCATCGGGTCCGTCGCGGAATAGGGAAACCCCCGTTTCGACCCCACTTCTCGACGAGAGCTGGAGTCCACATGACATCATGTGGGCTCCAGCTCTCGCCTCTTCGGAGTCGGGCAGGTGACGTCGCAGCGAAGGAGAACGATGGTCAACCGCACTGCAGCGGGTAGGTACGGGGTGCGGCTCGCGCTCGCGGTCGCCCTGACGGCGGCGATTCCGTGCCTCGGAGTCCAGGCGTCCGCTTCCGCCGATCCGACCGGAGACGCCAGTGTCGCGGCCGGTGGCTCCCACCTGGTGAGCACCGACGAGATCGACGACCGGCAGTTGACCATGCAGGTGTACTCGGCCTCCATGGACCGGGAGATTCCGCTGCGGGTCATCACTCCCGCGGACACGAGCGCACCGAGGCCCACGCTGTACCTGCTCAACGGGGCGGGCGGCGGCGAGGACTCCGCCACGTGGCAGGCCAGGACCGATGTCGTCGATTTCTTCGCAGACAAGAACGTCAACGTCGTCACGCCCATGGAGGGCGCGTTCAGTTACTACACGGACTGGGAGCAGTCCGACCCGGAACTGGGCAACAACAAATGGACGACGTTCCTCACGCAGGAACTTCCGCCCATCGTGGACTCCGCGCTCGGCACCAACGGCGTCAACTCGATCGCCGGTATCTCGATGGCGGGTAGTTCGGTGCTCAGCCTGGCGCAGTCGGCTCCCGGCCTGTACGAGAGTGTCGGCGCCTACAGCGGTTGCGCGATGACCAGCACGGACCCCGGCCGTACGTACGTGCGGCTGGTCGTCGAGGGCCGCGGTGGCGGCGACACCTCCAACATGTGGGGACCGGAAGACGGCCCCGGCTGGACGGCCAACGACCCGTACATCAACGCGGAGAAGCTGCGCGGACTCGACATCTACGTCAGCAACGGATCCGGACTGCCCGGGCCCGGCGACCAGCTGAACGGGCCGGGGATCAACGGCGACGTCGGAACGCTCGCCAACCAGATCCTCCTCGGCGGCGCCATCGAGGCGGCCACCAACCAGTGCACCCACGCGCTCGCGGACAAACTGAACGAACTGCAGATTCCCGCAACGTTCGACTTCCGGCCCGTCGGCACGCATTCGTGGTCGTACTGGCAGGAAGACCTGCACAAGTCGTGGCCGATGCTCGCTGCGTCGATCGGCCTGTAATCACCGGTCTCGGATGAGACTCGACCCCCGCAGATCCCGGATCTGCGGGGGTCGAGCCGTCTAGTCTGACGAGGTGGAGACAGTACCGATCCAGATGCCCGACGGAACCACCACTCCGGTTCGCCTGTTTCCCGGCCCGGACGAGGCCCCTGTCATCGTGGTGTTTCCCGGCCTGGGAATTCCCGCCGGCTACTACGAACCCTTCGCCGAGGAACTCGTGTCCCGGGGGTTCAACGCGGCAATCGGCGAGCTCCGCGGCCAAGGCGACAGTCGTCCCCGCCCGAGCAGCGCCAGCACGTACGGCTACCACGAACTGGTGGCCCTCGACTTTCCCGCGATCTTCGAAGTGGTGCGGGAGCGATTTCCCGCCGCCACGCCCTTCCTGCTAGGACACAGCATGGGGGGTCAGCTCGGCGTGATGTACGCGGCCCGGATCCGCGGCCGGCTCGGCGGGATCGTGCTCGTCGCGTCCGGGTCGCCGTATCACCGGGGGTTCCCCGGCATCCATGCCCCGCGGATGCTGGTCGGCGCCGCGGCGATGTCGATGACGGCCAACCTTGCGGGGTTCTGGCCCGGCGACAAACTCGACATCGGAGGGTTCGGGCGGCAGTCGAAGGCGCTGATCACCGATTGGTCGCGATTCGCCCGCACCGGCAGGATCGAACCCGACGGCGCCGACATCGACTACGAGGAACGCATCGCCCGGCTGAAACTGCCGGTGCTGGCCGTGACCGTCGAAGGAGACGATCTGGCGCCGGAATCCTCGGCGAAGAACCTCCTCGCGAAGCTCCCGAACGCCGACGTCACGCTGTGGCACCAGCCGCAGCCGCTGGGCCACAACGGGTGGATCCGCGACCCCGCCGGCACCGTCGACCGGATCGTCGAGTGGATCCACGACCACACCTGACCCGTGAGTACTTATTAACCGCGGGCGGTTGATAAGTACTCACGGGCGGGTGAGCATCTCCCACAGGAACGTGAACGTGAGCGCCGATTTGAATGCGGCCTGCGCGTTGTCCGCGGCCCCGCCGTGCCCGCCCTCGATGTTCTCGTAGTACCAGACCTCGTGGCCCTGCTCCTCGAGCAGTGCCGTCATCTTGCGGGCGTGGCCGGGGTGGACGCGGTCGTCGCGGGTGGACGTGGTGACGAGGATCGGCGGGTAGTCCGCGGTCGCGTCGGTGTTCTGATACGGCGAGTACTCGCTGATGAACTTCCAGTCGTCCGGGTTGTCCGGATCGCCGTACTCGGCCATCCACGACGCCCCGGCGAGCAGCAGGTGGTACCGCTTCATGTCGAGGAGCGGAACCTGGCACACGATCGCCCCGAACAGTTCCGGGTAGCGGGTGAGCATGACGCCCATGAGGAGTCCGCCGTTGCTGCCGCCCTGGATCCCGAGCTGCTTCGACGTCGTGATGCCGCGGGCCACCAGGTCGCGAGCGACCGCGGCGAAGTCCTCGAACGCCTTGTGACGACCCTCCCGCACCGCCTGGGTGTGCCACGACGGGCCGTACTCGCCGCCGCCGCGGATGTTCGCCACCACGTACGCGCCGCCGCGTTCGAGCCACGCGAACCCCACCGAACCGCTGTACCCCGGGACCATCGAGTTCTCGAAGCCGCCGTATCCGTACAGCATGGTGGGGCAGGGGCCGGTGACGTCGTCGCGGCGCACCACGAAGTAGGGGATCTCGGTTCCGTCGTCGGACACCGCGAAGTGCTGCGCCACGGACATGCCGTCCGCGTCGAAGAACGACGGCGCCTGCTTGACGGGTTCGAGCGGTCCACCGACCGTGCCGTACAGCAGCGTCGCCGGCGTCGTGAATCCGCTGGAGTTGACGAAGAAGCTGTCGCTGGTGCGGGGATCGGTGCTGATGATCCCGCTCGCCGTGAGTTCCGGTACACCGTCGAGAGGCTTCTCCTCCCACCCGGTGTCGTTCGGCGTGAGCACCGACAGCTTGGTCTGCACATCCGACAGTCGCACGAGGAGAAGGTGGTTCCGGGTCCACGTTCCCTGCTCGAGGGACGTGTGCTCGTCCGGGGTGAACAGTGGCGTCAGCTCGCGTGACCCGGCGAGGAAGTCGGCGTAGTTCGCGGCGAGCAGCGACCCGGCCGGGTAGACGGTGCCGTCCACGTCCCAGTCGGTGCGCGGACGGATGGTCAACCAGTCGCGGTACACGGACGAGCCCGCGTCGTCGGGGGTGTCGATCCGGACCTTCGACCCGTCCGGGAGCAGCTGGTAGCGCTCGGAATTGTAGAAGTCCATGGACCGGCCGACGAAGTGCCGCTCGTATCCGGGGGTGTCGTCGTACGAGGCGCCGACGGATACGTCGGTGGTCTCACCCTCGAAGACGGTGACCGCCTCGGTGAGCGGGGTGCCGCGATGCCAGCGTTTCGCGATTCTCGGGTAGCCGGAGTCGGTCATCGAGCCTTCGCCGAAGTCGGTCCCGACGTACACGGTGTCCGTGTCGATCCAGCTGATGCTGGTCTTCGCCTCGGGGACGTCGAATGCGTGGTCACCGCCGACGAATTCGCGCTTCTCGATGTCGAATTCGCGCACCACGGACGCGTCGGCGCCACCACGCGAGAACGACAGCAGGGCGCGTGACTGCTCGGGTCGCAGCACGCTGGCCCCGGCCCACACCCAGTTCTCGCCCTCCTGTTCGGCGAGGGCGTCGACGTCGAGCAGGACGTCCCACTCGGGGTTCTCCGTGCGGTACTGCTCGAGCGTGGTGCGCCGCCAGATGCCGCGCTTGTGGTCGCCGTCGCGCCAGAAGTTGTACAGGTACTCGCCGCGCATGCCGGCGTAGGGGATCCGGTCGTCCGTGTCGAGCACGTCCAGGATCCGGCTCTCGAGCGCGGAGAACTCGGCGTTCTCGGTGTACTCGGCGAGCGTGCGGGCGTTGCGCTCGCGCACCCAGTCGAGTGACCGTTCCGCGGTGACATCTTCGAGCCAGAGGAAGGGATCCGTCATGGCGCCATTCTTGCAGGCGGTGTCGTGCCTGGTCGCGGCGGCAAAGGTGTGACGGATGAGGCTACTCGCGGGTAATACGACCGCGTGGAGACAGCGATTCCGGACGGGACTACCCTGAACAACCGTGACCTCACACTATGACGTCGTTGTCCTCGGAGCCGGTCCCGGTGGGTACGTCGCTGCTATCCGCGCGGCACAGCTGGGATTGAGCACCGCCATCATCGAGCAGAAGTACTGGGGCGGTGTGTGCCTGAACGTCGGCTGCATCCCCTCCAAGGCACTTCTCCGCAATGCCGAACTTGCGCATCTCTTCACAAAAGAGGCCAAGACGTTCGGCATCTCGGGAGAGGCGTCCTTCGATTTCGGCGCCGCCTACGACCGCAGCCGCAAGGTCGCGGACGGGCGTGTCAAGGGCGTTCACTTCTTGATGAAGAAGAACAAGATCACCGAGTACGACGGCAAGGGGTCGTTCACCGACGCCAACACCATCTCGGTCGAGCTGTCCAAGGGCGGGACGGAGACGGTGACGTTCGACAACGCCATCATCGCCACCGGTTCCACCACCAAGCTGCTGCCGGGCACCTCGCTCAGCGAGAACGTGGTCACCTACGAGGAGCAGATCCTCACCCGCGATCTCCCGGAGTCGATCCTCATCGTCGGTGCCGGCGCGATCGGCATGGAGTTCGGGTACGTCCTGAAGAACTACGGAGTGGACGTCACGATCGTCGAGTTCCTCGACCGTGCGCTGCCCAACGAGGACGCGGACGTCTCCAAGGAGATCGAGAAGCAGTACAAGAAGCTCGGCGTCACGATCAAGACCGGTGCCGCCGTCCAGAGCATCGACGACGACGGCAGCAAGGTCACCGTCTCGATCAAGAACAACAAGTCCGGCGACATCGAGACCGTCGTGGTCGACAAGGTGATGCAGTCGGTCGGATTCGCGCCCCGCGTCGAGGGCTTCGGCCTCGAGAAGACCGGCGTGCAGCTCGATCGTGGTGCGATCGGCATCACCGACACGATGCAGACGTCGGTGCCGCACATCTACGCCATCGGTGACGTGACGATGAAGCTGCAGCTGGCGCACGTCGCCGAGGCGCAGGGCGTCGTGGCCGCCGAGACGATCGCCGGCGCCGAGACGTTGCCGATCGAGGACTACCGGATGATGCCGCGGGCCACGTTCTGCCAGCCGCAGGTCGCGAGCTTCGGTCTGACCGAGCAGCAGGCCAAGGACGAGGGTTACGACGTGAAGGTCGCGACGTTCCCGTTCACCGCCAACGGCAAGGCACACGGTCTCGGTGACCCGACCGGTTTCGTCAAGCTGATCGCCGACAAGAAGTACGGCGAACTGCTCGGCGGGCACCTGATCGGCCCGGACGTGTCCGAGCTGCTGCCCGAGCTGACCCTCGCGCAGAAGTGGGACCTCACGGTCAACGAGCTGGCCCGCAACGTGCACACGCACCCGACGCTCAGCGAAGCCCTGCAGGAGGCCATCCACGGTCTCGCCGGGCACATGATCAACTTCTGACCCGAACACCGAGAGGGCCCGCACAGTCTCTGTGCGGGCCCTTCGCGTTTCTCCCCGAGTTGCTTCCGCGATCCGATGGCGAACTGCCCGCTGCGGTGGCATCGTGGGGAGGATGACCATGCCGGACAGCACGCCAGAAGGATCCGAGGGCGAGTACAGCCTGGACGAAGAGGACCAGTTGCAGCCGGAGGACACGTTGGTCGACCGAGGTGTGGACGACGTTCTCGATGAGGGCTATTCGCCTCCGGAGAGGCCGCTCGGCCTCGACGCGTACGGGACGACGGCCGCCGAGCAGCGCGAGGGTGAGACCCTCGATCAGCGGCTCGCGGAGGAGGAGCCCGACCCGGCTCTGGAAGACGACGACGCGGAGATCCTCGACGACAACGAGGTCGGGCGGCTGCGGTCGGGCCGGCTCGTCGCGGAGGACGAGGGTGTGGGCGAGGACGAGGAGAAGGACCTCGTGGCGTCCGACATCGGCATCGACGGGGGAGCGGCGTCCGCCGAGGAGGCCGCGGTCCACATCGTCGACGAGGACACCGAGCCCGACGAACTCAGCTGACGCCGCGAGCGGCGTCGTATTTCTCCTGCGCCGCCCGGACGTCGGGTACGCGCGCTTCGACGAGCTCGATCAGGCCGATGAGGCGTGAGCCGACCTCGGCGCCGAGCGGCGTGAGGCTGTATTCGACCTTCGGCGGAATGGCTTCGAGCACTTCGCGGACCACGAGGCCGTCTCGTTCGAGTGCGTGCAATGTCTGCGACAGCATGCGTTCGCTGACGCCGTCGACGCGTCGGCGGAGTGCGCTGAACCGGTAGCTGCCCTCGGTCAGCGCCGCGAGTGCGAGCACACCCCATCGGCCGGTGACGGTCTGCAGCGTCTCGCGCGACGCGCAGTCGCGTGCGAAGACGTCGGCCTCGAGGGTGCGGTCTTCACTTTCCTGCGCTGGCTGTGGGAGCTCGGACATGCGCCCAGCCTACCCCGCATGCGGGAAGTGCTTACGAGAACATTTGCACTTACGAAAAATTAGTGCATGATGGAAAGTGAGCTTGAATAGTCAACTCGCACCACTACGCGCTAGGAGTTCGTCATGACCATCGCCGTCACAGGAGCAACCGGACACCTCGGTCGACTCGTCGTCGAGGCACTGCTCGACAAGGGCACCCCCGCGGGCGACATCGTCGCCGTCGTCCGCACCCCGGCCAAGGCCGCGGACCTCGCCGACAAGGGCGTGGAGATCAGGCAGGCGGAGTACGGTGATCGCGCCGCACTCGAGTCCGCCTTCGACGGCGTCGACAAGCTGCTGCTCGTCTCCGGCAGCGAGGTCGGTCAGCGGGTTGCCCAGCACACCAACGTCATCGACGCCGCGAAGGCCGCCGGGGTCGGCTTCGTCGCCTACACCAGCGTCCTCGACGCGCAGAACAGCCCGATCGGATTGGCCGTCGAACACCGCGCCACGGAGGACCGGCTGACGCAGTCGGGAATCGACTTCGCGCTGCTCCGCAACGGCTGGTACTGGGAGAACTACCTCGGCAGCATTCCCGCCGCGGCCGAGACCGGTGCGCTGTTCGGCAGTGCCGGAACGGGTGTCGTCGCCGCTGCCGCCCGCAAGGACTACGCCGAGGCCGCCGCCGCGGTCCTGCTCGCCGACGGGCAGGCAGGCAAGGTGTACGAGCTCGGTGGCGACGAGCGCCTGACGTACAGCGAATTGGCGGAGGTCATCTCGTCCGTCCTCGGAAAGCCGGTGTCGTACAAGGACCTTCCGCAGGCCGAGTACGCCGCGGTGCTCGAGGGGGCCGGACTGCCCGCACCGATCGCGAGCATGCTCGCCGACTCCGATGCGGGAGTCGCCGTCGGCGCCCTCGACACCGAGAGCGGCGACCTGCAGAAGCTGATCGGTCGCAACTCGACTCGCGCCGCCGCCGTCCTTGCCGTGAGTACTTATTAACCGCGGGCGGTTGACAAGTACTCACGGGTGTAGGCAACCCAACTGCCGAATTCGGTGATGTCCGTGGCCCCGTCGACCGCGTCGTGGGTGCAGCTGAAGCCGACCACGGCGCGGCCGTCGGACAATTCGACGCTCGTCAGCGCCATCGGGGCGGGCAGTGCGGCGAGGAAGGTGCCCAGCCCGGCGGGTGACACCCGGAACAGTTCCCCGATGATCGCCGCTCCCGCGCCGGGGCCGCGACGGACGAGACCGGGCTTGGGCGGCGTCGTGTCGAGTGCGGTGAGCCGGTAGGCGTCGGTGGTGGTGACGGTGTCCACGAACCGTGCGCCGATGTCCTCGAGCTGGAAATGCAGGGGCTGTCCGCGCAGGTGGGCTCCGAACACGGCCAGTTCCACACCGTCCGCGACGAGGGTGGGCGCCGGTGCACCGACGAGACGGGCCGCGAGGTCCACGGCCACCTGGTCGGCGAACGCAGGCACCACGAACATGACACCGAACGGGTCGCCGGTGGCGGTCGGGGCGCCCGGGACCGCGACGGCCGCCATGTCGAGCAGGTTGCAGAAGTTCGTGTACGTGCCCATCCGCCGGTTGATGTCGATCGGATCGGCTTGTACGGCAGCGATGGTCGGGTGTTCGGTGGTGGTGGGCAGCAGGAGGCCGTCGAAACCGGCCAGCAGTTCCCGCGTCTGCGCCTTGACGCGGGTGAGCGTGTCGAGGTCGGCGGCGAACTCGTGGCCCGCCGGCTTCCTCGCCGACTCGACGATGGCGGTGACCACCGGATCGGCGCCCGCCGGCGCGGTGTCGAGGAATTTCCCGACAGCGGTGTACCGCTCGGCGACGACGGCGCCGTCGTACAGCAGGCGGGCGGCGTCGAGGAGTGGGGAGATGTCGATCGCCTCGACGGAGAAACCTCGGTCCGCCAACGACCCCACCGTGGCAACGAATGCCGCACGGTACTCCGGTGTCAGCAGATCGAGATTCTGTTCCGCGGGAATCGCGACCCTCGGCTGCGTGGGCGCCGCCAGGCGGACGTCGGACGGCCACGCGCGGCTTCGCGGGTCCGCGCTCGCCGGGCCCGACATGATGCGGGCGGCGGTCACGGCCGTGTCGAGTTCGGTGGCGAAGACGGTGACGCAGTCGTAGTCGACGCAGGCGGGAACGACGCCGTCGGCGGGGATGACGCCGAGCGTCGCCTTGATGCCGACGAGACCGTTGAACGCGGCCGGGACCCGCCCGGAACCTGCTGTGTCGGTGCCGATTCCGATGTCGGCGATGCCGAGGGCGACGGCGACGGCGGAACCGGAGCTGGATCCGCCCGACACCCGGTCGGGGTCCCACGAGCACCGGACGGCGCCGTACGGACTGCGTGTCCCGACCAGCCCGGTCGCGAACTGGTCGAGGTTCGTCTTCCCCAGCACCACAGCGCCCTGCTCGACGAGGCGGCGCACAGCGCTCGCGGTGACGTCGGGGAGGTAGGCGAACTCGGGGCACGCTGCCGACGTCGGCAGTCCCGCGACGTCGATGTTGTCTTTGACCGCCACGACCTTCCCGGCCAGGGGGAGGTTTTCGCCGGCGTCGAGACGGGCCTGCACGGCAAGGGCATCGGCGTGCACGTCCTCGGCGGGCCGGAGGGTGATCCACACTTCCGGACGGTCCACCTCGGCGATCCGCCGGAAGGCATCCTCGACACGGGCGGTGGGGGAGAGGGTGGTCTGTCCGCGGTTCACGGCATCGACAGTCATCAGTTTTCTGCTCCAATCACGACGAGGGGGGTGCCCGGTTCGACGATCGCGCCCGGTGACACGAGGACTTCGAGGACTGTTCCGGACGTGGTGAATGCAACCGGCATCTCGAGTTTCATCGCCTCGAGTACCACGGCGTTCTGTCCCGGTTCGATGCGCTGCCCAGCTTCGACTTCGACGCGCCACACGCTGCCGACCATGGGAGCCTCGACGACGACAGCCCCGGGCGGAACGTCGACCCGTGCCGACGGCTCGGGTGCGGGCGCCTGCTCGACGCGGTCGAATTCGCCCGACGCGCGCCACGCGGACTTCTCCGCCTCGAACGCCGCGGACTGCCGGGAGTCGAACTCGGCGATGGATTCGGCGTTGTCCCGCAGGAACTTCAGGTGGTCGGCGAACGCGAACGTGCCGTCGGAGATCTCGGCGTCGAACCGCCCCGCGACGGCCTGCTCGCGGTATTCGCGCAGCTGCTCCGGGGTGACGGGTTCCCACACGATGCGGTCGAAGAACCGGAACATCCACGGTGTGCCCTCGTCGAAGGGGCGGTGCTGCCGGTAGCCGGACCAGATCGGGACGGTGCGCCCGATCAACTGGTAACCGCCTGGCGACTCCATGCCGTAGACGCACAGGTACTTGCCGCCGATCCCGACCGCGTCGGACGGCGTCCACGTGCGCGCCGGGTTGTATTTGGTGGTGACCAGGCGGTGCCGCGGGTCGAGGGGCACGGCCAGTGGTGCGCCGAGGTAGACGTCGCCGAGCCCCAGCACCAGGTACTCGGCGTCGAACACGGCGTCGCGCACGTCGTCGACGCTGTCCAAACCGTTGATGCGCCGGATGAACTCGGTGTTCGACGGCAGCCACGGCGCCTCGTCGCGGACACCGTTGCGGTACCGGTCGATGGCCTCGGCGATGGACGGGTCGTCGAACGACAGCGGCAACCGGACCGTGCGACTCGGCACCACCAGATCGTGTGTCGCGGGCAGCAGTTCCTCGATGTCCTGGAGGATGTCCAGCAACCGGCCGGCGGGAAGTTCGTCGGCATCGAAATGCAGGTGCAGGGAGCGCACACCCGGAGTGATGTCGATGATGCCCGGGACCCGACGCCGGATCAGCGCTTCCGACAGCGCGTGGACGCGCATGCGGAGTCCGAGGTCGAGTTCCCGGTCCCCGTACTCGACGAGGACGTTGTCGTCGCCGCCGCGGAGGTACGCGACCTCGGGACGGTCCAGTACGGGCGGGATGCGGCGCAGGGCCCCGCCGTCGCTGTTCGCCGAGCGGGTTGCGGTGGGCGGAAGATCCAGTTTGCGAGACGAATCCGACGCCCGCAGCACGTGCGCACCGTCGTCGGAGACGGCGACGAACCGCACTTCGTCGCCGGGCCTGATCTGCCCGAGCTTCCACCGGTGCGCCTTCACCACGGTGAGGGGGCACGCGAAGCCGCCGAGGCTCGGTCCGTCGGGGCCGAGCAGGATCGGGGTGTCGCCGGATACGTTGAGCGCTCCGACGCTGTACGGGTTGTCGTGCAGGTTCGACGGGTGCAGCCCGGCGTCGCCGCCGTCGGTCCTCGACCAGACCGGCTTGGGGCCGTCGAGCCGGAGGCCGGTCCGGTTCGCGTGGGTCTGGACCTTCCAGGTCGTGTCGTAGAACTGCGCCATGTCGGAGTCGGTGAAGTAGGCGGGCGCCGGCTGCGGTCCCTCGGTGACGGCGAGATGCCACACGTGCGTGAATTCGGGACGCGAGTCCTCCGGGACGGGATGCGGTGCGCCGAGACCCGTGGTGTTCTCGAACAGCGAGTCGTCGAAGAGTCCCAGCACGTCACCGGTGGTGACGGCCTTGCCGGTGATGCCGCCGAACCCGCCGAGCGTGAACGTGGACGCGCTGCCGTGGTACAGCGGAGCGTCGATGCCGCCCCGGAATGCGAGGTACGTGCGCAGGCCGGTGTCCGCCGGAGTGCCGACGTCGAGGACGGACCCGGCCGGCGCTTCCACCGGTTCCCACAAGGGGATCGGTTCGCCGTCGAGCGTGACCGGGGTGTCGGCGCCGCCGACGCAGATCACGGTGGCATCCGAGATCACGAGGCGCGGCCCCTGCAGGGTGCATTCGAGTCCCGGCGCGCCGACCGGATTGCCGACCGCGGTGTTGACCAACTGGAACGACAGGTCGTCCATCGGTCCCGACGGCGGAATTCCGACCTCCCACAGTCCGGTTCGGCCGGGGTGGTCCTGCACGGTGGTCATCGTCCCGGCGCGGAGTACGTCGACGCGTCGGCCGGTCGGCCGCAGATCGGCCAGCGACTGCGTGGTGTGCTCGCCGGCCAGCACCGTGTCGGCGACGCAGATCCGCCGCAGCTGGGGCAGGTTCGTCTGGACTCCGTAGATGTGCGTGTCGGCGAGTGCCTCCGCGAGGGCGGCGAACGCCGCCGTACGCCGGTGCCCGCGGGTGATCACCTTCGCCAGCATCGGGTCGTAATAGGCACTCACTTCGGTTCCCGTCTCGACCCACGTCTCGACCCGCGTGTGAGCCGGGAACTCGACCCCTGTGAGTCGTCCGGCGCTGGGACGGTAGTCGTGGCCGGGGTCCTCGGCGTAGATGCGGGCCTCGACGGCGGTTCCCCTGATCTCGGGTCCGGAGTCGGGCAGCCCGTCGAGCATGGAACCGTCCCCGCGGGCGAGCCTCAGCATCCACTCGACGAGGTCCACTCCGGTGACTTCCTCGGTCACCGGGTGTTCGACCTGCAGTCGCGTGTTCATCTCGAGGAACGACGCTTCACCGCGGTCCACGTCGTAGACGAACTCGACGGTTCCCGCGGACCGGTAGTTCACCGACGACGCGAGACTGCGGGACGAGCTGAGCAGTTGTTCCACCACGTCGTCGGAGAGTCCGGGTGCCGGGGCCTCCTCGACCACTTTCTGGTTGCGGCGCTGTAGTGAGCAGTCGCGGGTGCCGAGGCTCAGCGTGCGGCCGAGTCCGTCGCCGAACACCTGCACCTCGATGTGCCGGGCACGGGCGACGAAGCGCTCCAGGAACACCCCGGACGAGGAGAAGTTGGCCTGAGCGAGGCGCTGGACGCGGTCGTAGGCCTCGCGGAGTTCGGCGGCGTCGAAGCACGCCTGCATCCCGATGCCCCCGCCGCCACCGACCGCTTTGATCATCACCGGATAGCCGATGTCGGAGGCCGCGGACAGGGCGTCGTCGACGGAGTCGAGGAGCCCGCTGCCCGCGACGAGCGGGACGCCGACGGCGCGGGCGGCCTCGCGTGCCGTGTGCTTGTTCCCGAACGTGCGCAGCTGTTCGGGGGTGGGACCGACGAACGCGATCCCGGCGGATTCCGCCGCTGCGGCGAACGCGTCGTTCTCCGACAGGAAGCCGTATCCGGGATGAATCGCGCCCGCGCCCGTCGCCAGGGCGGCCTCCACGACGGCGTCGGCCCGCAGATACGACTCGTGGGCGGGAGCCGGACCCAGCCGGACGGCGACGTCGGCCATCTCGACGTGCGCGGCAGCCGAATCGGCGTCCGAGTGGACCGCAACCGTCTTCAGTCCGAGGAGGTGTGCCGATCGCATGATGCGGCAGGCGATTTCGCCCCGGTTCGCGACGAGCAGGGTGTCGAAGGAGTACTCGATCGGCGGCGTATTCATCCCTGTGGACATGGTTGTATACGCTAAGGACGGGGTGTTTCACCGAGATTGCTCGAGGTAACGCGTGGGTTAGTAAGACCTCTCACGGCCTGCGCGAATCGGGATCACGGTGAGGACGGCTGCACCGGGGGTACGAACTCGAACGTCGTTCCGAGCAGCCACACCAGGAGCAGGACCACCGGCAGGTGGAACATGAACTGCAGGAACGTGAATCCCACCAGATCGCGCGCCTTGAGCCCCAGCACTGCGAGCAAGGGCAGCATGAAGAACGGGTTGATCAGGTTCGGCAGGGCCTCGGCGACGTTGTACACCTGGACCGTCCAGCCCAGGTTCATCCCGACATCGGTGGCCGACTGCATGACGTAAGGCGCCTCGACGAGCCATTTTCCGCCTCCGGACGGCACGAAGAGGCCCAGCACGACCGTGTAGAGGGCGATGACGACGGTGAAGCCGCCGCCGCTGCCGATGTTCGTGAAGAACTCGGCCAGGTGCTCCGAGATGGTGAGGCCGTTTCTGCCCTCGGCCTTCGTGAGGATTGCGGCCATCGCGGCATACAGCGGGAACTGGACCAGGATGCCGGCCGTCGCCGGGACGGCCAGCGCGACGGCTTGCAGGAACTTGCGCGGCGTCCCGTGCAGCACCAGCCCCAGCATGAGGAAGACCAGCAGATAGGCGTTCAGGCTACTGACGACGGTGAGCACGGGTTTGGTCACCAGCTGGGAGATCAGCCACCCCAGCGTCATCAGACCGGCCAGCGCCGGCAGGATCCGGCTGTATTCGAGCCACTCTCCCGGTCGCGTTCGGGGCGCCACCTCCTTCGGCCGGTCGTCGAGGTCGACGTCCAGATCCTGGGCGGTGGTGACGGCCGCGCCCCTCGGCGCGGAGAAGTGGGCGATCACCACGGTCAGGGCGATGATGATCACGCACATCAGCAGCGACTGCCAGGTGAAGATCGTGGTCCCGAAGTCGAGGACGCCGGTGATCTCCAGCAGCGCCGGCGGTAGGGATGCGGCGGTGGCCTGCAGTTGCGCGGCGGACGAGGACATGCCGAGCGCCCACACGGCGCCCAGACCCATGAAGGCCGCAGCGCCGAGCGCACGGTAATCCACTCGCAGGTCGGATCGGCGGGCGATCGCCCGGGCGAGCAGCCCTCCGAACACCAGACTGAGCCCCCAGTTCAGGAAGGAGACCGACATGGACAGGAATGCGACGAAACTGACTGCGGTGCGCGCCGACTGAGGCACCAGGGCCAGGCGATCGATCAGCCGGGCGACCGGCGGGGACGTGGCGACGACGTATCCGGTCAGCACCACCATGGCCATCTGCAGGGTGAACGCCGTCAGATCCCAGAAACCGTCACCGAACGCGTCCACGACCGTCTGCGGAGACGAACCGTTGGCCAGTGCGGCCACCGAGACGACGAAGACGCCGACGAGCGCGAAGACGTAGGCGTCCGGAAACCATTTCTCCGTCCAGCCGGCCAGCGACTGCGCGACCCGCGCCAGTCCCTTCTCGGAGCGGACCTCGTCGGTAGCGGATGTCATGCGGCCGTTCCTCTTCTCTACGCGATGCGGAACCTACGAATAGTCGCGTTCGATCCTCAGAGTCCCGATGGTGGTGGCCAGGGCGTCGTACTGGGTCACCAGAAAGCAGAATTCGATCATCCGGCGGTCGTCGAAGTGGGTGCTCAGCGCCGACCACGTGGCATCGTCCAGGTTGTCGGTGGCGACGAGTTGGTCGACGGCAGTGAGGATGGCGCGGCGGCGCGCGTCCCAGCCCTCCGCGGCGGGACCTTCCAGCACCTGGTCGAGGAGCGCCGGGGTGACGCCCGCCCGGCGTCCGAGGCGCACGTGGTGGTCCATCTCGTAGCTGCACTTCCGCAGGTGTGCCACCCGAAGGATGATCAGTTCGGTCTCGTACCGGGAGATCTGCCCGCCCGGCATCAGCTTGCCGGAGTACTGCAGCCACGCACGGAAGAGCCCCCTCGTGCGGCCCACCGTGCTGAACAGATGTGCGTCCGGCACACCGGCGACACGGGAGATGATTCGCCACAGCACCCAGTTGACGGGGCCGAGTTCCTTCAGACGTCCGGGTGGAATGCGTGCGGTCACGCCGCCCCCTCTCCTTCTACTCGTCCCCTCGCGGGAACGGCTGCGTGCGCGCGTAGTTCGATCGAACGGGTCATCTCCGTGGCCCGAAGTGCGAGCATACGCACAGAATCCGACCCGGGTACCCGGGACGGCGCGTATATCCGATTCTTCCGCCCCGCGATTCCCCGTTCGAGTGCATCGACCGCCACCGTGATCGAGGAGGTCCGGGTCAGTGCACTGCCGCGGGGTGGGGGAACCGCGAGGCCGTCGAAGTCGATCAGGGTCCGGTCCGTGTCGATCTCGCCGAGCCGGGCGATACCGACCCGGGTCCCCAGCGGTTTCATCTCTTCCCGCAGGGCCCCGCCGAGCTCCTCGGCACCGCCTCTCGTGGCGCCGTGCACGCCGCGCAGGGGGCTGAACGTCGTCGACGACGCCACGACGAGTGCGTACCCGTTGCGGTGGCCGATGTACGGTCCCGCGGCGCGCAGCGTGTGATACGTCCCCATCACGTTCACCTCGATGGCATACCGCATCACCTCCGGATCGCCCTCGACGATGTGCGCCGGGGGCGTCACGCCCGCGTTGGCGACGACGACGTCGAGGCCGCCGAGCCGGTCGGCGAGGTAGTCGAACGAGTCCTCGACGGCTCGCCGGTCGCGGATGTCGCATCGACGCCACGGCGCCCGGCCGCACGTGGTGGCTGTCTGTTCGAGGAGTTCGGGTTCGAGGCCGAGCAGCCCGACACGGGCGCCCCGCTCGTGAAGTCGTCTGGCGAGTCCGGCGCCGATACCCCGGGCTGCCCCGGTGATCAGGACGCGGCGTCCGACCAGATTCTCTTCGAGAGTGCGTGACATGAAGCGAGTTCCCAACCTGTGTTACCGAGCGGTAGCAAGACGCTAGCACCCGCTCGGTTCGTTGGTGGGAAAAATGTCCAACCGAATTGGACAACTGTCTCAATCCCGGATCGCCCAGGCCATCCGTGCGAGGGAAAGTGCCTGTTCAGCACGCTCGATGACCACTTCGCGCGACTCGCTGATATGCGCAAGCAGCGTGTCGTACGCCGTATCCAGCTTGCCGTCGAGAGCGAACTCGGCCACCGAGATGTGCTCGTCGATGGTCGCGCTCATGCGGTCGGGGGTGAGGTAGTCGAACATCCGGACCGGCCGCACCTTCGCATTCACGCTGACGAGCGCATCGGACAGCGCCCGGTTGCCGGCCGACCGCAGCAGAACGGTGTGGAACTGCTCGTCGAGCGCCACGAACCCGGCGTCCGGCTCGGGGTTCTCCTTCCGCAACGCGTACCACCGGTCGAGCTCGGGTCCCAGAACGTCCGGGTCGTGCGACAGCGACTCGTCGGCGCGGACCCGGGCGATTCCCTGGAGTTCGAGCGTGATGCGCAGTTCGTACAGGCCGGCGAGCTCGTCGATGCGGGGGCGGTACGGAAACAACCCGCCCACGTCGCGCTGGACGAGTCCGTCGGCGAGGAGTCGGGCCAGGGCCTCCCGCACCGGCGTCCGGGACACCCCGTAGGTGTCGGCGAGACGCTCCTCGCCGAGACGCTGTCCCGGTGGGATCCGGCCGCTCATCAGGTCGGTGCGCAGCGACAGATACACGTGATCGCTGAGGGAGCCGGCCGGTTCTCGGCGCGCCATCAGATGGCCATCGCCGCGCGGACGTCGGAGACCGCGGTACGGACGTCGGAATCGGGTGCGGCGCCACCCGCGCCGGAGGACGTGACCCGCCCCGACTCGAGGACGTAGTAGCTCTCGGCGGATTCGAGCGCGAACCCGATGTGCTGTTCCACCAACAGGACTCCGAGCCCGCCGCGGCGGGTGAGTTCCACGATGGTGCGCTCGATCTCGGCCACGACGGACGGCTGAATGCCCTCCGTCGGTTCGTCGAGGATCAGCATCTTCGGTTCCGTGATCAGGGCCCGCGCGATGGCGAGTTGCTGACGCTGCCCGCCGGAGAGGAGACCGGCACGCCGGTCGAGCAGGCCGCGCAAAGCCGGGAACAGATCCAGCACCTCGCCGACGAGTTCCCTTCCGCGCTTGCGGCCGTCGGCCACCACCTGCAGATTCTCCGCGGTGGTCAGCTGACCGAACGACTGCTGGCCCTGCGGCACGTAGGCGAGGCCGCGCGCCACGCGGGCGCTCGGCCGCAGCGCCGTGACATCCTCGCCGTCGAACAACACCCGCCCGGTGTCGACCTTGATCAGTCCGACCGCGGCCCGGAGAAGCGTGGTCTTGCCCGCGCCGTTGTGTCCCATCACCGCGGCCACACCGTCCGACGGGACCGTCAGCGCGACTCCGTGGATCACTTCGGTTCGGCCGTACCCGGCCCGGATGTCGTCAAGCTCGAGCATCGCTGTCCTCCTTAGAAACCTCGGGCTGCAACTCGGGGGCGGCGCCGGCCGCGGCGGTCCCGAGGTACACCTCCTGCACACGCGGGTCGGCCTGCACCTGCTCCACGGTTCCCTCGCTCAGCACCTTCCCGGCGTGCAGCACGGTCACCGACGTCGCGAACGCGCGCATGAAGTCCATGTCGTGCTCGACCACCACGACGGTCCGCTCACCGCCGATGCGGCGCAGCAGGTTTCCCGTCTCGTCGCGTTCCTCGTGGCTCATGCCGGCCACCGGCTCGTCGAGGAGCAGGACGGAGCAGTTCTGCACCAGCAGCATCCCGATCTCGAGCCACTGCTTCTGCCCGTGCGCGAGGATTCCCGCCGGGGTGTCGCGGAGCTTGCCGAGACCCGTGACGTCGAGCGCCTCCTCGATGGCGGGGAGCACCGTCTTGCGTCGGCGCAACAGTGTGAGTGCCGAACGGCCGGCGCCCGCCGCGATGTCGAGGTTCTGGAGAACCGTCAACTCCTCGAACACGCTGGCGGTCTGGAACGTGCGGCCCACGCCGAGCCGGGCGATGCGGTGCACCTTCTTGCCGATCAACTCGACACCGGATTTCGTGACCGATCCCGTCGCGGGGACGAGCCCGGTGATGGCGTCGACGAGAGTGGTCTTGCCGGCGCCGTTGGGGCCGATGAGGAACCGCAGGTCGCCCTGCATGAGGGTGAGGTCGACGCCGTCGACCGCCTTGAAGCCGTCGAAGCTGACCCGAAGGTCCCGGACCTCGAGGTACTCGCTGGACATTCCGGCGTTGCCGCCGAGCACGGGTTCCTTGGCCGTGGCAGGAATCGTCATCGCGCCATCTCCATTCGTTCCGTCGGCTCGGTCTCGTCTTCCGGTCCGGGCGGGGCAGGTTCGTCGGAGGATGCCTTCTTCTTCCGCTTCAGCAGCGCGAACAGTCCCGCGACGCCAGCCGGGAAGAAGCCGACGACCACGATGAACAGCAGACCCTGCGCGTACGTCCAGCCGGAGGGGAACGACTCCGAGAACGCGCTCTGCGCCCACGCCACCCCGATGGCGCCGAGGACCGGGCCGAGGAGTGTGGAACGTCCGCCGATGGCCACCCCGATCAGGAACGCGATCGACGGGACGATCCCGACGTCGGCGGGGGAGATGATGCCGACGATCGGCACGAACAGCGCGCCGGCGAGGCCCGCGAAGAACGCGGCCGTCACGTAGGCGACGAGTTTGATGTTCGCCGGGTCGTACCCGAGGAAGCGGACGCGCTCCTCCTGATCCCGGACGGCGACGAGCAGTTCGCCGTAACGGCTGTTCATCAGCTGCCGGGTGATCGCGACCACGGCCAGCAGCACACCTGCGGCGATGAAGAACAGCATCTGCTTGTTGGCCGGATCGTTCAGGTTGAAACCGAAGAACGTGCGGAACCGGTTGAGGCCGTTGCTTCCTCCGGTGCTCTGCTGGCCCACCAGCAGGATGGCGAACGCGGCGGCGAGCGCCTGGCTGAGGATCGCGAAGTAGGCGCCCTTGACGCGGCGCTTGAACACGCCGAGCCCGAGGACGAACGCGACCAGCGCCGGGATCAGCAGGATTCCCAGGATCGTCACGATCGGCGACGTGAACGGCACCCAGTAGCCCGGCAGTTCGCGGATGCCCGCGATCTGCATGAAGTCGGGCACGGTGTCGCCGCGGAGTTCTGCGTCGGCGATCTTCAGGTGCATCGCCATCATATAGGCGCCCAATCCGAAGAACACACCCTGGCCGAGGGTGAGCATGCCGCCGCGGCCCCACGCCAGGCCGATACCGACCGCGACGATCGCGAAGCACAGGAACTTGCCGAGCAGGCTCAGCCGGAAGTCGCTGAGAACCGCGGGGGCGACGACGTACAGAAGCAGTGCGGCCAGCGCGAATCCCGCCCACGCGCGGTAGCGGCCACTCGTCAGGATGCTCATACGAGACTCCTCGTCTTGACGGCGAACAGGCCCTGCGGCCGAACCTGGAGGAACACCACGATGACCACGAACACGATGACCTTGGCGATCGACGCCGTGGTCGAGTACTCGACGAACGAATTGAGGATGCCGAGCGCGAACGCGGCGATCACCGCTCCCTTCATCTGGCCAAGGCCGCCGACCACGACCACCAGGAAGGCGTCGATGAGGTAGCTCTGCCCGATGGTCGGGCTCGTCGAGCCGATCAGGGTGAGCGCCACACCCGCGACACCCGCCAGACCGGAACCGATGAAGAACGTCGTCACATCGGTTCGGCGACTGGAGATCCCGCTCGTCTCCGCGAGGTCGCGGTTTTGCACCACGGCGCGGATGCGGCGTCCCATCGGGGACTTCTGCATCGCCAGCGACAGCGCGACCACTGCCACGACCGCCAGCACCAGGATGAACAGGCGCGTCTTCGGCACCACCGCGCCGAGGATCTCCACACCGCCGGAGAGCCACTCCGGTGCGGCGACGTTGACGGCGGGTGCACCGAAGACGTCCCGCGCCAGCTGCTGCAGGATCAGTCCCACCCCGAACGTCACCAGCAGCGTGTCCAGCGGCCGGTGGTACATCCGCTTGACGAGGGTGACCTCGAGGAGGACGCCCATCGCGCCACCGACCACGAAGCCGACGAGCAGAGAGATGAACAGAGAACCGGTGGCGCTCGACACCACCTGCTGCACCACGTAAGCCGTGTACGAGCCGGCCATGATGAATTCGCCGTGGGCCATGTTGATGACGCCCATCTGGCCGAACGTCAACGACAGCCCCAACGCCGCCAGCAACAGGATCGATCCGATACTCAACCCGGTGAACAGCTGTCCGATCACTACATCCATCGATGTGTGTCCTCTCTTACCTCGTGCTCGTCGGACCGTGTCCTAGCTACCCAGCGACTCGGCCCACGGGTAGGACTTCAGGTACGGGTCCGGCTGAATCGGGGTGCCCGAATCCCAGACCGTGTAGATCAGGCCGTCGTTCCGGATCTCACCGATGCGCGCGGTCTTGGTGATGTGGTGGTTGGACCCGTCGATGGTGACCAGTCCCTCCGGTGCGGCGAACGTGACGCCGTCCGCGTTGTCCTGGATGTCCTTGGTGGCGAAGGAGTTCGCCTTCTCGACGGTGTTCTTCCACAGGTACACGGACGTGTAGGCGGCCTCCATCGGGTCGGACGTCGGCTTGTTCGCGCCGTACCGGGCCTTGTACGCGTCGACGAACTTCTTGTTCTCCGGCGTGTCGATGGTCTGGTAGTAGTTCCAGGCGGTCAGCTGTCCCTCGATGTTCTGGACGCCGATACCGCCGACCTCCTCCTCGGCGATCGACACCGACACGACGGGCATGTCGGCGGGCTTCAGGCCGACGTTCGCGTACTCGCGGAAGAACGCGACGTTGGAATCGCCGTTCAGGGTGTTGAAGACGGCGTCCGCATCGGCGGAGCGGACCTTGTTGACGATGGTCGAGAAGTCGGTGGAGCCGAGCGGGGTGTAGTCCTCGCCCTTGATCTCGATACCGTTGGCCTCCGCGTACGCCTTGATGATGCGGTTGGCGGTCTGCGGGAACACGTAGTCGCTGCCCACCAGGTACAGCGACTTGACGCCCTTCTCCTTCAGGTAGTCGAGGGCGGGCACGATCTGCTGGTTGGTGGTGGCCCCGGTGTAGAAGATGTTCTTCGAATCCTCGAGCCCCTCGTACTGCACGGGGTAGTAGAGCAGCGAGTTGTTGTCCTCGAACACCGGCAGCATCGCCTTGCGGCTCGACGACGTCCAACCGCCGAACACGGCTGCGACGCAGTCACTGCTGATCAGCTTCTCCGCCTTCTCGGCGAACACGGTGGGCTCCGAGGCCCCGTCCTCCGCGACGATCTGGATCTTCTTGCCGAGCACGCCGCCCGAGTTGTTGATCTCGTCGACCGCGAGCGCGATCGAATCCCGGACGGTCACCTCGCTGATCGCCATCGTGCCGGACAGCGAGTTCAGTGACCCGACCTTGATCGTGTCCCCGGAGGTGTCCACACAGGACGCCGCGGTGGACTCGCCGGCCGTGTCGGACGCCTTGCTGCCACAACCGGTCAGCACGAGCCCGATGGCGGCGAGCGCGGTCGGTGCAGCGAGGGCGCGCTTGGAGAAGGTGCGCATGTACGGGCCTTTCCGTCGGAGGACTTGGGGACCTCCGCAACCCGGGACATGTATCCGCCCCACGTATACAGAGGTGTATTCGTGGGGCGAACATTAAGCGGCCGTTGTTGCGTCTGAATGTCTGTCGGTGACGTGTTCGTGACGCGAATTACGGTTACGTGAACAAGCGCTCACAGAGCCCCCGGCGTGGCCGGATGCTGCTGCCGCTGCGGCCAATGTCACACCGGTTCAGTCGGATTGAACCGATGTGACAAAGGACGAGTCAGCGGATCAGGTACGGGGAGACCGAACTCTGGTGCTCGCTGATGTCGAGTTGCTTGCCGAGCGGCGGGAACGCGCGCTGCGGGCAGTTGACGCGCTCGCACACCCGGCAGCCGGCGCCGATGGGGGTGCCCGGGTTGGAATCGTCGAGGTCGAGACCATCGCCGTAGACGAGGCGGTGGGCGTGCCGGATCTCGCAGCCGAGCCCGATCGCGAAGATCTTGGCGGGCTGGCCGTAGCGCTGAGCGCGACGTTCGACGGTGCGGGCGATCCACAGGTACCGGCGGCCGTCCGGCATCTGCGCGATCTGGTTCATGATCTTGCCGGGGTACGCGAACGTCTCGTACACGTTCCACAGCGGGCACGTGCCACCGCTGGTGGAGAAGTGGAACCCGGTGGCGGACTGCCGCTTCGACATGTTCCCGGCCCGGTCGACGCGGACGAACATGAACGGGACACCGCGCAGCTTCGGGCGCTGCAGCGTCGAGAGACGGTGACAGATCGTCTCGTAGCTCACCGAGTAGAACGCGGAGAGCCGCTCGATGTCGTACCGGAAGTCCTCGGCCACGTCGTGGAACTGGCCGTAGGGAAGCACCGTGGCCGCAGCGAAGTAGTTGGCCAGCCCGAGCCGGGCGAGCGCAACGGACTCGTCGCTCGTGAAGCCGCCCTCCGCCACCAGCTTGTCGAGCAGGTCGCCGTATTCGAGGAACGCGAGCTCGGTCGCGAACTTGAACACCTGCTGGCCGCCCGACAAATGCGGCGAGATCTCCAGCAGCCGGGATTCGGGGTCGTAGCGGTGCAGGACGTTCTCGCCGAGGTCGATGCGCCTGACGATCTGCACGTCGTGCACGGTCTGCAACCTGCGGGCGATCTCACCGCCGACGTCGCCGCGGTGGAATCGCATGCGCGCGGTCAGTTCCTCCGCCGCCGTGTCCAGTTCGTGCAGATAGTTCTGCCGCTGATAGAAGTAGTCGCGGACCTCTTCGTGCGGCATCGTGATCGAGCCGCTGCCGCTGCCGTCGCTGTAGCGGTCCTCCGTGGCGAGAGCCAGCTGCGCGGTGGTGTTGCGGAAGCGGCGGTGCATGTTGACCATCGCCTTCGCCAGACCCGGATGCGACGCCACCATCTCCGCGATCTCCTGGGCGTCCGCGTCGATGCCCATCTCCTGGTCCAGCGCCACCTCGCGCATCTCCGCGATCAGGCGCGTGTCGTCCTGGGACGAGAAGAACGTGGTGTCGACGCCGAACACCTCGCTGATCCGCAGCAGCACCGGCACCGTCAGCGGCCGGACGTCGTGCTCGATCTGATTGAGGTAGCTGGCGGAGATCTCCAGCGTCTTCGCCAGCGCCGCCTGGCTCAGTCCACGCTCGGTGCGGAGCTGACGCAACCGGGTGCCGACGAAGGTCTTGGACATACGGCAATGGTACCGGTGCAGGTCAGATGTGCGAACGGAACCTTCGCAAGATTTACTCGCGCGGGTCGGGACGCGATGACGCGGGGCGAACGTACCTCTGGGCGCACTGGAGGCGCTGAAAGGTACATTCGCCCGTGCTCAGGCCTTGTTCTCCGAGCGCGGCGCGCCGACGCCCGGGTCGATCTGGAACGGACCCGACGCGGACGGTGCGACGGGGAAGTCGAACATCGCCGTCGGCAGGTACACCGTCGAGCAGGAGTTCGGGATGTCCACCACCCCCGACAGCCGGCCCTCGATCGGTGCGGCGCCGAGCAGGAGGTAGGCCTGCTCGGGGCTGTACCCGAACTTGGTGAGGTAGTCGATCGCGTGGAGACAGGCCCGCTGATACGACAGGTGCGAGTCGAGGTACTTCTGTTCCCCGTCGAGGGTGACGGACGTTCCGGAGAACGCGAGCCACTCCGAGTACTGCGGGTCCGTGTTGCCGGGCATGAAGATCGCGTTCTCGGACACGCCGTACGTGTCCATGCCGCCCTTGATGATGTCGACGCGCAGGTCGATGAAGCCGCCCATCTCGATGGCGCCGCAGAACGTGATCTCGCCGTCGCCCTGGGAGAAGTGCAGATCGCCGACGGACAGGTTCGCGCCGTCGACGAACACCGGGTAGAAGACGCGGCTGCCCTTGGTGAGGTTCTTGATGTCCTGGTTGCCGCCGTTCTCGCGTGGGGGCGCGGTGCGGGCGGCCTCGCCGGCGACGCGGTCGAAGTCGGCGCCCGACAGGGACCCGAGGACGGCGTCCTGCGGTTCGGGCGGCAGGGCGAGTGGGGGAACCCGGCCCGGGTCGGTGGCGATGAGCGCGCCCTCCCTCGCGTTCCACTTCGACAGGAGGGCGGCCGACGGCGCGGTGCCCATCAGTCCGGGGTGGACGATGCCGGTGAACGAGACGTGCGGGACGTGCCGCGACGTGGCGGTCTGACCGGAAAAATCCCAGACGGCCTTGTAGGCGTCGGGGAACTGCTCGGTGAGGAATCCGCCGCCGTTGTGGCGGGAGAAGATCCCGGTGTACCCCCATCCCTGGCCTGCCAGCGGGCCGGAATCCTCCTGGGGGATCGGTCCGACGTCCAGGATGTCGACGATCAGCAGGTCGCCGGGCTTCGCGCCCTCCACGGCGAACGGTCCGGACAGTGTGTGAACCGTGGTGAGGGGCGCGTTCAGGATGTCGTCGGCGGAGTCGTCGTTGTGGATGGCGCCGTCGAACCATTCGCGGCAGTGCACGCGGAAGGAGTCGCCCGGTTTCACCGTGACTGCGGCCGGGATGTCCGGGTGCCAGCGGTTGTGGCCGACGATCGCCTGATCGGTGAACTTCTTCGAGGAATCGAGCGGAAACAGCAGTTCGGGCATGTGCGCTCCTTCGGTGACCGGTCAGGGAGGAGGAAGTCGGCGGTGCAGCGGGTTGTTCGTGACGGGTGAACGCCCGGCCGTGGTCCCGGGCGGCGGACCGGTGACGACGTCCGGTTCGTGAGCCGACCTCTTCGTGCTGTCGAGGAGGTTCATCGCGGACGACGACCCGTGTCCGAGCCGCGGCGAGGACACGCGCCGGACGGCGTCGCGGTCGCATCGGGGGCAGCGGGTGGTGCCGGGTGCGTCGGCCATGGGGAACGACCGCTCGAACGAGCCGCAGTCGGCGGCGCATCGGAATTCGTACAGCGGCATCTGGTGCCCTTCGCCGGAGGAGACCATTCGAGGTCACGGTAACCGACCTGATTGGTGATTGCAGTCACAACGGCCGCGTCGAGGGGTATGCGGCGGCGGGAAGGCGAGGGGCGCAGGGGCGGAACTATCTGTGTACGACGAGTTGCGTGCATTTGGTTCACAACCTGCGGCTTTTTGCTACTGGCGAGTATTTTTCCTCTCCGATCGGGCAGGTATGGCGCCGAACTTTCTTAACAGTCTTTGCAAGGAGCTGTGAAAAGCTAGCCAAGATTGGCAGTAGCAACAGGTAGACGGCACTTTTTGCTTGTGTCACTCTGGGTAAGTACATACGAAGGGCCTGGCAAGGATGTGAAGCAGTACATCCGTACCGGACCAGCAGATCGAAGAGAGTGGAGTCTTGATGTCGACCACCGGCACCCCGAAGACCGCAGCTGAAATCCAGCAGGATTGGGACACCAACCCGCGCTGGAAGGGAGTAACCCGCAACTACACGGCGGAGCAGGTCGCCAAGCTCCAGGGCACCGTTGTCGAAGAGCAGACCCTCGCACGCCGTGGTTCCGAGATCCTCTGGGACCTCGTGAACAACGAGGACTACATCAACTCGCTGGGCGCGCTGACCGGTAACCAGGCCGTTCAGCAGGTCCGTGCAGGCCTCAAGGCCATCTACCTGTCCGGCTGGCAGGTCGCCGGTGACGCGAACCTGTCCGGACACACCTACCCCGACCAGAGCCTCTACCCGGCCAACTCGGTCCCGCAGGTCGTGCGCCGCATCAACAACGCCCTGCTGCGCGCCGACGAGATCGCCAAGGTCGAGGGCGACACCTCCGTCGACAACTGGCTCGCCCCGATCGTCGCCGACGGCGAAGCAGGTTTCGGTGGCGCGCTCAACGTCTACGAGCTGCAGAAGGCCATGATCGCGGCCGGCGTCGCCGGTTCGCACTGGGAAGACCAGCTCGCGTCGGAGAAGAAGTGCGGCCACCTCGGTGGCAAGGTCCTCATCCCCACGCAGCAGCACATCCGCACCCTGACCTCGGCTCGCCTCGCGGCCGACGTCGCGGACGTTCCCACCGTGGTCATCGCCCGCACCGATGCCGAGGCCGCGACCCTCATCACGTCCGACGTCGACGAGCGCGACCAGCAGTTCCTGGACGGCACCCGCACCGCCGAGGGCTTCTTCGGTGTCAAGAACGGCATCGAGCCCTGCATCGCTCGCGCCAAGGCCTACGCCCCGTACGCCGACCTCATCTGGATGGAGACCGGCGTGCCGGACCTCGAGGTCGCCAAGAAGTTCGCCGAGTCCGTTCGCAGCGAGTTCCCGGACCAGCTGCTCGCCTACAACTGCTCGCCGTCCTTCAACTGGAAGGCGCACCTGGACGACTCGACCATCGCGAAGTTCCAGAAGGAGCTCGGCGCGATGGGCTTCAAGTTCCAGTTCATCACCCTGGCCGGCTTCCACTCGCTCAACTACGGCATGTTCGACTTGGCCCACGGCTACGCCCGCGAGGGCATGACCGCCTTCGTCGACCTGCAGGAGCGCGAGTTCAAGGCCGCCGAGGAGCGTGGCTTCACCGCCATCAAGCACCAGCGTGAGGTCGGTGCCGGCTACTTCGACAGCATCGCCACCACGGTCGACCCCAACACCTCGACGGCTGCTCTGAAGGGATCCACCGAAGAGGGTCAGTTCCACTGAGCCTTGTCCTCCAAGGCTTCGACCGATCACGGTTTCACCTGATCAACCCGACCCCGGGGAGGGGCCTGTAACCGGGCCCCTCCCCGGGCGACGACTCCACTAGACGAAAAAGGAGCTGACGTGACCAGCGAAAAGATTCAGCGCGTCGGCGTGATCGGCGCCGGGATCATGGGTGCCGGAATCGCTGAGGTGTGTGCTCGCGCGCACGTCGACGTTCTGGTGTTCGAGCAGACCCGCGAGCTTGCGGCGGCGGGGCGTTCGCGCATCCTCCGTTCGCTCGACCGCGGAGTGAGCAGCGGCAAGATCACCGAGCGGGAACGTGAGCAGGCCGCCTGGCGGCTGCGGTTCACCTCCGATCTCGGTGATTTCGCGGACCGACAGCTCGTCGTGGAGGCCGTCGTCGAGGACGAGAAGGTGAAGAGCGAGATCTTCACCGAACTCGACCAGGTCGTGACGGATCCGAACGCCGTACTGGCGTCCAACACGTCGTCGATCCCGATCATGAAGCTGGGCATCGCCACGAAGTCCCCGGAACGGGTCATCGGGATGCACTTCTTCAACCCCGTTCCGGTGCTTCCCCTCGTCGAGCTGGTGACCACGCTCAAGACGAGCAAATCGGTGTCCGAGCGGGCCGAGGCCTTCGCCAGCGATGTGCTGGGCAAGCAGGTCGTCCGTTCCGCGGACCGTTCCGGATTCGTCGTCAACGCCCTCCTGGTGCCCTACCTGCTCTCCGCAATCCGCATGGTGGAGTCCGGGTTCGCCACCAAGGAAGACATCGACAAGGCAACGGTTCTCGGCCTCGCACACCCGATGGGTCCGCTCGCGCTGACCGACCTGGTGGGCCTGGACACGGTCAAGTCCATCGCCGACTCCATGTACGAAGAGTTCAAGGAGCCCCTGTACTCGGCGCCGCCGCTGCTGCTTCGCATGGTCGAGGCCGGGTTGGTCGGCAAGAAGTCCGGAGCGGGCTTCTACGAGTACGGCGACAACGGTCGTGCCAGCAAGAAGGCCAGCTAGTAGGTAGGTAGGCGACTACACCTGTGCGCCTTTCACGACCACTGGCGGTTGTGAGAGGCGCACAGGTGCATCGAGCCCAGAGGCATACTCAGCCACTGGACTGAGTCCAGAAAGGTCGACCGCATGTCCAGCACCGCAGCATACGGATCCAGCATCCTGGGGTATCCCCGCATCGGACCTCGCCGCGAACTCAAGCGTGCCCTCGAGTCCTACTGGCACGGCACGAGCACGAAGGAAGAACTCGTCGCCGTCGCCCGGGACCTTCAGGAGGAGACGTGGAGCGAACTCGCCGCGACCGGTCTGACCCAGGTCCCGGGCAACACGTTCTCCTACTACGACCACGTACTCGACAACGCGCTGCTGTTCGGTGCCGTGCCCGAGCGGTTCGAGCCGCTCGAGAGTCAGCTCGATCCGCTGGACTTCTACTTCACGCTGGCCCGCGGCCGGCCGGACTTCCCGCCGCTCGAGCTGGTGCGGTTCTTCGGCACCAACTACCACTACCGTCAGCCCGAACTGGACGAGAACACCGAGTTCTCGCTGCGGTCCGAGACCGTGATGGACGAGTTCGAGCGGGCGAAGGCGCGCGGGATCGAACTACGTCCCGTCATCCTCGGCCCGGTGTCGCTGCTCCTGTTGTCGAAGGTCGGTCCGACGTCGAAGCGGCACGGCTTCTCGACCCTCGACCTGCTGGACAAGGTGCTGCCGGAGTACGAGCGGCTGTTCGAGCAGCTCGCGAAGGCGGGCGCCACGTGCGTTCAGCTGGACGAGCCGTCGTTCACCGAGGACCGCACACCGGAAGAACTGGCCGCGCTGGCCAAGGCGTACGAGAAGCTGTCGCACGCACCGCTGCGGCCCCGCATCCTCGTCACCGGTCCCTACGGGCATCTCGGGGAGGCGCTCGCCATCCTCGCCTCCACCAAGGTGGAGGCTCTGGGCCTCGATCTCGTCAGTCACCGGCTCAGCGCCGACGAGCTGGCGAAGATCCCGGGCATGAAGCGCAAGCGCATCTACGCCGGTGTGGTCGACGGCCGCAACGTGTGGCGCGTCGACCGGTACAACACGCTGACGTACCTGAACACGCTGAAGGACGTCGTGCCGGATCTCGTGGTGTCGACGTCGACGTCGTTGCTGCACGTGCCGTACGACGTGTTGTCCGAGTACGACATCCCGGGTGATGTCGCGGACCGGCTCGCGTTCGCGAAGCAGAAGGTCGGCGAGGTGGTCTCGCTGGCGAAGGCGCTCACCGAGGGGCCGTCCGACAAGTGGCGCAAGCGTCCCACGTCGGTGCACTTCAAGCTCAAGCACGCGGTGCGAGCACGGGTCAATGCGATCAAGCCGGGCGACCGCTTCCGGGTTCCGTACGAGGAGCGACGGGTCGCCCAGCAGGAGCGACTGAACCTGCCGCTCGTTCCGGCGACGACGCTGGGCTCGTTCCCGCAGACGGACGCGATCCGCCAGGCCCGGTACGAGCTGGGTGAGGGACGCCTCGACTGGGAGGAGTACTACAAGCGGATCCAGGCCGAGATCGAAAGCACGATCCGGTTGCAGGAAGACATCGGTCTCGACGTCTTCGTGCACGGTGAGCACGAACGCAACGACATGGTGCAGTACTTCGCGGAGCTTCTCGAAGGGTATGCCTTCACCCACAACGGGTGGGTGCAGGCTTACGGCTCGCGGTGTACACGTCCGCCGATCCTCTACGGGGACGTGTCGCGGCCGAAGCCGATGACCGTCGAGTGGATTTCGTACGCGCAGTCGCTGACGGACAAGCCGGTCAAGGGCATGCTCACGGGTCCGGTGACGATGATCGCGCGGTCGTTCGTCCGCCAGGATCAGCCGCTGTACGAGACGGCAGACCAGTTGGCGCTGGTGATCCGTGACGAGATCGCCGACCTCGAGGCGGCGGGTATCGCGATCATCCAGGTCGACGAGCCGGCGATCCGGGAACTGCTGCCGTTGCGCGAGAACGGCCGCGAGGCGTATCTCGAGTGGGCGGTCGACGCATTCCGTCTCGCGACGGGCGGGGCGAAGCCGGAGACGCAGATCCACACGCATATCACGTACACGAGCCGGGCGTCGGTGGTCGACGCCATCGAACGGCTCGATGCGGACGTGACGGCGATCGTGGCGACGCGCTCCATCACGTGGGTGCTCGATGCCATCAAGGAGCGGGCGCTGACCCACGGTGTCGGTCCGGGTGTGTACGAGAGCCGGTCGGCCCGGATCCCGGACATCGACGAGTTGGACGAACTGCTCACGGAGGCGAGCGAGTCGATCTCACTCGAGCGGTTGTGGGCCAACCCGGACGGCGGACTGAAGACGCGGCACTACTGGCAGCTCGAGCCCTCGCTGCGCAATATGGTGGCGGCCGCGAAGCGTCTCCGCAGACGGGCCGAGAAGGAAGAATCCGAGGCCTGATTTCTCAGGCGTGTCCGGGGTCACCGCCTCTGCGGTGGCCCCGAACGTGCCTTCGGCCGCGCAAACATGTAGACGTGTAGGCCGCCACGAGTGGGCCAGCACGCGACGGCGCCTACGACCGCGTGGTCGGCAGCGACGTGCGGTACCGATTCGTGATCGACACGGCAACGATCTGACCTACGCATCACCGAGTTGATCTCGCAGTGACGCCAGTGTCTTCGCCAGCAACCGGGACACGTGCATCTGCGAGATGCCGACTCGGTCGGCGATCTGGGTCTGGGTCATGTTGCCGAAGAACCGCAGCATGAGGACGGTCCGCTCCCGTTCGGGGAGAGATTGGAGCAGGGGGCGCAGGGTTTCGTGGTTCTCGACGTCGTCCATCGCGGCGTCGTAGTCGCCGAGTGTCTCCACCATCGACAGCTCGCCGGTCCGGTCCGACGACGTGTTGTCGACGGAGACGGTCTGATACGCGTTGCCGGCGAGGAGCCCCTGCGCCACCTCCTCCTGTTCGAGGTCCAGGTGTTCGGCGAGTTCGCTGACGGTGGGGGCGTGACCGAGGCTCTGGGACAGTTCGGCGACGGCCTGGCTGAGCGCGAGGTGCAGTTCCTTCATCCGGCGGGGTACTCGCACGGCCCACCCGGTGTCGCGGAAGTGCCGTCGTACCTCGCCCATGATGGTGGGGACGGCGAACGACACGAAGTCGGATCCCCGCTCCACGTCGAACCGGTCGACCGAGTTGACCAGTCCGAGGCGCGCGACCTGAACCAGATCGTCGTGCGCCTCGCCGCGGCCGTCGAAGCGTCGCGCGATGTGTTCGGCGAGTGGGAGACAGCGCGTCACGACGGCGTCCCGCAGTCTGCGGCGCCGGGGATCGTCCTCGTCGAGGGCTGCCATCTGTTCGAAGAGTGCTGTGACGTCCTGATACTCGTCCGGCCAACGGGCCGTGTGCCCCCCACTGTGAGTATGGGACGTCACAGACTCAGGCCGTTCTTCACCTTGGTGAATTCCATGGTGGTCACGAAACCCGCGGTAGCGGGGTCGGGTTCCTGTTTCAGATCGACCGAATCGGTGAGGGCGTTGAGTACGTGCCAGGCGAACGAACGCTCGCCGAGGGAGCCGACCGACGTGGTGGTGCTCGATACGTCGACTCGCAGGGTGTTGTCGAGATACTGCAGCCGGCACACCAGGAGCGCGTCCGGTGTCGCGCGGACGATCAGCTGGGTACAGATCTCGTCCATGGCCAGTTTGATGTCGGCGATGGAGTCGAGGTCGAAATCTTCGTGGATGGCAACGGTTGCTGCCAGGGCGCGCAGTACGGAGAGCTGATCGGGCGTTGCTCGCACGCGCAGTTCGACGACGGGATGTGTGTGATCCTGGTCGGGTTCGATTGTCTTGGCGATGGCCATGAGACCTCCGGGTCGGGCGTACCGTGCTGTCGGCGGGCGGTGGGTCGGCTCGCGCTGCTGAGAAGTCAGGGTAGCGATCCGGCGACACCGCAGGTGGAATACCGCAGAACAGGACCGATCAAACCAGTCCGATCAGTACGTTTGCCCGAGTAATGTTGGCGGCACGATCAGCGTTCCTGAGGCCCTCGGCAGGGTCATGGTGGTCACGGGAGACGAGTGGGATGCCTGACGAGATTCACCTGCACACGTTGACGAGTGCTGTCGAGGCTGTGCAGGCCGACGCGGTCGCCGTGTCGCTCGACTCGGTGCTCGAGTTGCTCGAGCCGGAGGACGAGACCGACGTCGCGCTGCACAGGCTGTGCCGTCGGGTAGTCCAGACGTTCCCGGGTGCGGCGATGGCCGGGATCACCGTTGTCCGGGCGACGGGTCCCGTCACGGTGGCCGCGACCTCGGACGAGCTCGCGGCACTCGAGGAGTTGCAGTACCGCCTCGGTGAGGGTCCTGCGCTCGACGCCGTACGCTCCGGCGAGACCGTGCGGGCCGACCGTGCCGCCGCGCACGAGAGGTGGCCGGCGTATGCCGCGAGTTCCGAACCGGCCGGCGTCCACAGCTATCTGTCCGTACCCCTGCCCGTCGCGGAGCAGTCCGCCGCGCTGAATCTGTACGGACTGCTGCCGCACGCCTTCCACCGGATGGACGAGTCGGCGCTGGAGCTGTACGTCGAGGCGGCTGCGGTCGCGGTGCGTAATGCCCGGCGGTACAGCGAGGCGAGAAACCTGATCGAGCAACTTCGTATCGCCCTCCGGTCCCGCGCCGTCATCGATCAGGCGAAGGGAATCGTGATGGCGTTGCGGGGTCTCGACGCCGAGACCGCGTTCGACGTCCTCGTCACGCGTTCGCAGCGGGAGAACGTCAAACTGCGCGTGGTCGCAGAACGTGTCGTCGCGGCTGTTTCGGCGCGTACAACCGTGCATAACGGTTTGTAATCGCTCACCAGGGCAAATGAGAGCTCGAGTATCTGTTATTTCCTTGTGACACATCACAGGCGGGAGTAGTCTCGAACCGAGGTTGAACACACAGCCGATGTCGGGAAGCGCTGCGGTAGCAGACGGTGTCATGTGTCCGAGGTCGGGTCTGTCTGCAGGTGCTCCGCTTCCCCTCTCAATGTTCGAGATGGGGTGAGCCATGTCTGTTGGTCCAGGGGTCCCAGAACCTGAAATGGCGTGTTCGGGCACGGAGTTCGGTACCACGTACAAGCCGAGGGTAACGCTCTCGGCTGTCGGTTCCGCTCCGACACGCTGTGCGAGCGCGGAATTCACTTCCGAGCGACTCGGGTCCGGGGTGATGTTGGTAGGGGTACGAGGCGAGATCGACCTGTTCAGTGCACCGGGGTTCCGCGACTACGTGTGCACGCGGATCTCGCCGGAGGGGCAGTTCATCCTCGACATGTCGCAGGTGGATTTCATCGGAACCGCGGGTCTGTCGGTGCTCGACACCGTCCACACGACGAACGTCCGGGACGGGCGGACGTGGGCGATGATCTGCGGCCGTCCCGTATATCGGCTGCTCAGAGCGGCGGGCCAGGAGTCGAGCTACCCCTGCTTCGCTTCCGTGGACAGTGCCCTCGGGGCCTGGCACGGCCGAACGGCCTGACCGTCCGAACCGGCGCCCGACTTTCAGTGGGCGCCGGTTCGACTCGTGCGCGGAGGGGCCGACACGCAGCGGCCGTAGGCGCGGAGAGTGTCGGTGGCGACCCGGTCCCACGAGTAGCGGGCGCGGGCGCGATCGCAGCCCGCCATGCCGTATCCCGTGCGCAGGGCGTCGTCGTCGAAGATCTGTCGCAGGGCCTCGGCCAGGCGGACCGGGTTGCGCGGTGAGATGAGGCGTCCGGTGATGCCGTCGACCACCGTGTCCCGCATCCCGCCGACGGCGGACGCCACCACCGGGGTGCCGCAGGCCATCGCCTCGAGCGGAACCATGCCGAACGGCTCGTACCACGGGGTGCACACGACGGCATCCGCCGAGCGCAGCAGCGAGGGCATGGCGTTTCTCGGCACGCGCCCGACGATCCGTACCCGGTTGCGCACCTTCGCCTCACGGGCCAGTGTCAACAGTCGCGACGCTTCGGGGTCGTCGGCGACGTCGTCGGCGGCCGGACCGCCCGCGATGACGAGTTCGGTGTCGGGGAAGTGGGAGAGTGCCTCGATCGCGGTGTCGAAGCCCTTGCTCGGCGCCAGTCGGCCGACCATGACGAGGCGATGGCGTTTACCCTTCTCGTCGGCCCGGCCGTCGGGCGTGAACTCGGCGACGTCGACGCCGGACGGAACCACGGACGTACGCGAGCGCGGCAGGCCGAGGTGGGAGAGTTCGAAGACCTCGTCCGTACACGTCGCCACCACCCGGGTGGCGCCGCGGGCGATCAACTGTTCCAAGTGAATTCGGTTGTGAGTGCTCGACGAATCCGCTCGCTCGAACCTCTGCTCGACCACCCCGAGCGCATGGAACGTCTGGACCACCGGAATGCCGAGCGTGCGGGCGGCGAGTTGCGTCGCGATCCCGGACATCCAGTAGTGGGCGTGGACGATGTCGGGCCGTTCGGATTCCCATTCGGTCTTGAGGAAGCTGCCGAATGCCCCCATCAGCGGCAGGATCTCGGCCTCGGACATCCGCCGCGCCGGCCCGACCGGCACGTGCACGACGGTGTACCCGCCCAGGGTGGTGACCCGCTCCGGGGCGTCCTCGCTGTCCGCCCGGGTGTAGACGGTGACGTCGTGACCCTCTCGTGTGAGGGCTGCCGACAGTTCGGCGAGGTGAATGCTCTGCCCCCCGACGTCGGCGCCGTCCGAGACGTCGAGAGGACTGGCGTTGGCCGAGACCATCGAAATCCTCAATCGTCTCGAGGTGCCGACGGCTGCCGTTCTCATCGGTTGCCCGCCGCACACGGGAGGTCTGGGTTCGCGATGAATGGCCGTCATGCCACGGGGATTCCCGAACTTCGGGTTTGTAAACCGACCGGCTAGCACTCTGTCACAGGACAGGTTGCACCAGCCGGCCGGTATTGCGTTCTAATACCAACGCCGCCTGCCGCCGACCGCACGTCCGGTGGCGCCGAGAATCCACAGGATCGCGCCGATCACCAGGAGGATGATGCCGATGGTCCACAGCCAGGTGAGGCCGGTGAGCCATCCGATCAGGAGCAAGATCAGTCCGAGCACGATCATGGCGTTCCTCGATTCTTCATCCCACCGGGGTGATGAGAGTGTCCGGTCCCGGACCCTCCCGCACCCCGTCGACTCCTGCGCCCATTGCGTAGGTCAGATGCCCGCCGAGCGCGCCGCCGATGCCGATCGCGAGAAGTCCCGCGGTGCTCGTGACGACAGCGCGTGCGTCCGATCCGTGCCTGCGGCGAAGGTAGGACGCGAACATGGCCGTGATGCCGATGGCGTTGGCCTCGGCGTGGATCAGGCCGACGCGGCGCTGACGCGTATCGCGTTCGGCCCAGTCCGCCCAGCCGGTCACCAACGTCGGGGGAGTGGCGAGCAGTCCCAGGCCGATCAGTCTGCGTGCGCCGACGTGATCGCGGAATGCCAGATCGAAGACGGTCGCGCCGACCCACGCCCCGATGGGAAGGCTGACGAGAACGGGATGCACGGGGTGCCCGAGCCATGATCCGCGCAACACCGGGCCCGCGCCGGACGAACCGAGCACCCCCTGGATCCGCTGTTGCAGGAACCGGCTGCCGCCGTCGAGGAACCCGGCGGATTCCGCCTTCCGGAACAGGCTCTCGAGGTTCATGCCTTGCGGTTACCCAGGGCGGCGCGAAGAAAACCGGCCCACCTTGTCGTCGATGCAGGTCGGGCGTAGCGTCGGGACCACGTTCTCGAAGGTGAGGTGAGTGCCGTGAAACTCAATCTCTTCGCTGCTTGGGTCAGCTTCGCTCTCGTGTTGTTCTCGGTGGTCTGTCTCGGCGGGTTCCTCGTCGCCGCCGGCTCGGGGCAGGGCGGCTGGGCGGTGATCTCCGGATCTCTGTGCGTCGTCGCGCTGGCCGGAGCGATGGCGCTGTACGGCGGAACCGTGCGTCACGATCACAGGCTGCACCACGAAACGCCGCACCTCTTCTGACGGCGGCATGTCCGGGAGGCCTCAGGATTCCGCGAGCCTCCGCTTCTCCGCTTCGATGTCGAAAGTCGCGGCCGGCCAGTCGAGGTCGAGCTTCTCCAGGGCGCCGATCAGCAGCTCGGTGACCGCGATCCGGCTGTACCACTTGCGGTCGCACGGAACCACGTACCACGGCGCGTAATCAGTCGACGTCTCGTCGAGCATCGCCTGATACGCGTCCTGGTATGCGGGCCACAGCCTGCGCTCGTCGACGTCCGACGGGTTGTACTTCCAGTACTTGTCCCGGCGTTCCACCCGTTCGAGCAGCCGCGCCTTCTGCTCGTCGAGTGACACGAACATCGCGACCTTCACCAGCGTCGTGCCGCCGGCGACGAGTTCCTTCTCGAATTGGTTGATCTCGTCGTAGCGGCCGCTCCAGACTTCCTCGGGCACGAGATCGTGAACCCGGACCACCAGCACGTCCTCGTAGTGCGACCGGTCGAAAACACCGAGTTGTCCGCCGCGGGGCAGGGCCTTGTCGATCCGCCACAGAAAGTGGTGGCGCTTCTCCTCGGGAGTGGGCACGCCGAACGACGCGTGATCCACGCCCTGCGGATCCACGTGCCCGACGACGTGGCGGACCATTCCGCCTTTACCCGCGGTGTCCATGCCTTGCAGCACGAGCAGCACCGACCGGTGGTCGCCGGATCGTCCGTTGGCGTAGAGCTTCTCCTGGAGCGACGACAGTACTGCCCCGCGTTCCTCCAGCAGCGCGACCCCGTCCGACTTGTCGCCGACGAATCCGGGTGTGCTCCCGCAATCGAGTTCGGCGATCGGCTGACCCGGGCGCGACCGCAGGGCCTCGATCGCCGACATTTTCCACAATCCGCGTGCCTTGTCTGCCATGTGCAAACAGTGCCACAGGAGCGTTACATGGAGTTGTGAGCGGCGAGGTGCATCGGTGTCGCGTCCTGGTGATCGGGACGGGTTTTTCCGGTCTGGGCACGGCCATTCAGCTGCGCAAGCGGGGGCGCGACGACTTCATTCTGCTGGAGAAGGCGCGGGAGGTCGGTGGCACCTGGCGGGAGAACACGTACCCCGGTTGCGCGTGTGACGTGCCCTCGCATCTGTACTCGTTCTCGTTCGAGCCGAACTCGGACTGGACCCGGATGTGGTCGGGTCAGGAGGAGATCTTCGACTATCTGCGCGGTCTGGCCGACAAGTACGACCTGCGGCGCAACATTCATTTCGGCCGCACGATGACAGGCGGGTACTGGGACGCCGAACGGCAACGGTGGCACGTCCACACCGAGTCGGGCGACGAGTACGTCGCCCAGTTCGTCGTGTCCGGGATCGGCGCCCTCCACATCCCGAACGTCCCGCATCTGCCCGGCGCCGACACGTTCGAGGGCACGGTGTTCCACTCGGCGGAGTGGAACCACGACTACGACCTGCGGGGCAAGAAGGTCGCGGTGATCGGCACGGGCGCCAGCGCCGTCCAGTTCGTTCCCGAGATCGTGGGCGACGTCGCCGAGTTGCAGTTGTATCAGCGGACGCCGCCCTGGGTGATACCGGGCTTGAACTTCGGCATTCCGCCGCAGGCGCGGCGCCTGTTCGGCCGGGTCCCGTTGGCCCGTCGAATGGTGCGTGCCGCGGTCTACTGGACCTACGAATCGCTCGCGCTCGGGTTCAACGGGCACTCCCGCCTGATGCGGCCGATCGAGAGCGCGGCACGGAAGAACCTGAACAGGACCGTCACCGATCCCGAACTGCGCCGGAAGCTGACCCCGTCCTATCGCATCGGTTGCAAGCGGATCCTGGGGTCGGACGTGTACTATCCGGCGCTGATCTCACCGAAGACGGTCGTGCTCACCGAGGGCATCGCGGAGGTGCGCCCGCACAGCATCGTCGCGGGCGACGGGGCGGAGCGGGTGGTGGACGCGATCATCTACGCCACCGGATTCCATGTCACCGACGGCTTCGACAATGTCGAGCTCACCGGGGTCGAGGGCCGGCGCCTCGCCGACGAATGGGAGGAGCACGGGATCCGCACCTACCTCGGTATCACCGTCGCGGGTTACCCCAACGCGTTCTTCCTCTTCGGACCCAACACCGGGCTCGGTCACAATTCGGTGGTCTTCATGATCGAGTCGCAGATTCGTTATGCACTGGAACTGATGGATCTCGTCGACCGGCGCGGCGCCGATTCCGCGGCCGTCCGGCCCGCGGTGCAGAGCCGCTTCAACACCGACATCCAACGGAAACTGGCGAAGGGGGTGTGGTCCACCGGCGGGTGCGTGAGCTGGTACCTGGACTCGCACGGCGTCAACCGCACCATCTGGCCGGGTTCGACCGTGCGCTACTGGCGCCGGACGCGGTCGGTCGAACCGGCGGACTTCGAGTTCACACCCGGCTGAACGGCGGGGGCGTCACTCCGTCGACGAGATGGCTTCCCCAGAGGTCCACCCCGGTGATCCGGGCGGTGGCCGTGCCTGCCGGGCTGGTGATCTGCAGTTCCGTGCCCGCGGACAGGTCGGCATCCGGGCCGAGGGCGTCCGTCAGGGTGCGGACGCGGCCGTGCCAGACGTACCGACCGCTGATGGGTTCGAAGTTTCCCGCCAACTGGACCTGCACGGTCACGGCGGGACGGTCGCCGACGACGACGTCGGCGGGGCCGCGGTAGCCCTCTTCTTCTTCATCGTGTTCGTTCACACAGGCAAGTTTACCTGTAACTGCTAGTTACACAAGAAACGGTCGGGCGCCTAGTCGGCCTCGGCCGCAGGCGGCAGCAACGGGTGCGGGATCGAGTTGAATCGCGCGGGCGAGCCGTTGACCGCAGCGATACCGGTGACGCCACCCCAGGTCATCATCGTGAGGTAGTTGATCAGATCCTCGACCGACATGGACCGGTTGGAGATCCACCAGTGCGTCGCCAACTGCACACCACCGACGATTCCGTACGCCCAGGGGACGGCGCCGCCGGAGTCCATCTCCATCTGCCGCAGCCGCTCGCCGAGAACGGTGGAGAGCACCTCCGCGATCATCCGTTCCGAGTCGGCGACCGTCTCGCGGCCGGGGCCGGAGCCGTTGGCCATGATGTACAGGTAGACGTCGGGATCCGACGCCACCGTCTCGACGTACGCCGTGATGGTGGCGCGGGTCAGCTCGAAGTCGTCGAGGTCGCCGCCGATGGCCTCGTAGATCCGCGGGGCGAGTGTGGTCTCCACGTAACGCGCCATGGTCGCGTTCGTCAGATCGCTCTTGTCTGCGAAATAGCGGTACAGCACCGTCTTGGAGACACCGATCTCGGATGCGATCTCGTCCATGCCGATGTCGCGTCCACGCAAGCGGATGGCGGCGATCGTTCCGTCGACGAGTTCTTCTCGGCGCGCAATCTTGTGCTCACGCCAGCGGCGCTTGCGCCCATCGGGCTTTGCCGCCTTGTCCAGCTTCGTCATCGACTCGGTCACCTGCTCAGGATCCTTCACGTCGTCGTTCGCCACTGAGTCTCTTCACATCCGTTTCGTGTCGCGATCTCCTGTCAGCTTAGTGCTCCGGTCTTGTCGCACGGCACAACGCCGTCTGTGCGGGCGCGCGTCCAGCGGCTGGGCTGCCGCCTCCGCGCCGTCCTTGGGCACAATGGCGTCTGTGGATCAACTGAGCCTTTCCGCCTTCGACGACGACGCGAAGCGCCGCGATCTCCGCAAGATGAAGGCTGTCGCGACGGGCTTCCTCGTGTTCGCCACCGTGGTCTACCTCGTGTGCAGGTGGCAGGAATCGCGGGGCGCCGGGGCTTGGGTCGGCTACGTGCGGGCCGCGTCCGAGGCAGGAATGGTCGGTGCGCTGGCCGACTGGTTCGCGGTGACGGCCCTGTTCCGGCATCCGCTCGGATTGCCGATCCCGCACACCGCGATCATCAAGCGCAAGAAGGACCAGCTGGGGGCGAGCCTCGGCAACTTCGTCGGCCAGAACTTCCTCGCCCCCGAGGTGGTGTCCGCCAAGGTGGAGGCTGCGGAGATCCCGCTGCGGCTGGGCACGTGGATGGCGCAGCCCAAGCACGCCGCGCGCGTCGCTGCCGAGACGGCCACCATCCTGCGCGGCTTCGTCGAGATCCTGCGCGACGAGGACGTGCAGCAGATCATCGACAGCACCCTGGTGCGCAGGCTGGCCGAGCCCCAGTGGGGGCCGCCGATCGGGCGGGTACTCGGCGAACTCCTGCGCGAGAACCGGCAGCTGCCGATCCTGGATCTGCTCGCCGAGCGGGCGCACCAGTGGGCGCTCGGGAGTCAGGAGACCATCGACCGGATCGTCAGCCGCGATTCGCCCGCCTGGTCGCCCAAGTTCGTCGACGCCATGCTCGGCGAGAAGATCCACCGGGAGCTCGTCGAATTCACCTGGAAGGTGCGATCCAACCCGGAGCACGAGGTGCGGCAGGCGGCCAACCGCTTCCTCGTCGACTTCGCCGACGACCTGCAGAACGATCCCGCGACCATGGAGAAGGCCGAGAAGATCAAGGCCGAGATCATGGGGCGCGAGGAGGTGACCGGCCTCGCCGCCGCGACGTGGACGGTCGCCAAGCGCCTGATCATGGAATCCGTCGACGACCCGAACAGCACGCTGCGCACGAAGGTCGCGGAGAACGTCGTGCGATTCGGTGAGCGGCTGCGCGACGACCACGAGCTGAGAACCAAGGTCGACGGGTGGGTGCTCGCCGGCACGCGCTACGTCGTCGTTCACTACACCGACGAGATCACCGCGATCATCTCCGACACCGTCGAGCGCTGGGACGCCGAGGAGGCGTCCAAGAAGATCGAATTGCAAGTGGGACGGGATCTCCAGTTCATCCGCATCAACGGCACGGTTGTCGGTTCGATCGCGGGCCTGCTGATCTACACGTTCTCGACGTTGCTGTTCGGGTGACATCTGCCTCGACGGAGGGTCCGCTAGCTGGGTGCTAGCAGAGTGCTTGCAATTGCTAGCACCCTGCTTTAGGCTTGGTTCTGCCCAGCAACACGGAGGACTGATGGCAAGCGACGATCGCGACGCAGCCGGTGCAGGAGATCTGGCAGCTCGCGTAGTCAGCAACGCCGCTCACGACATCGGAGGTTTCATTCGTGCCCAGCGCGAAGCGGCCCAGGTGTCGATGCGGCAGCTGGCGCAGCTGGCCGGTGTCAGTAATCCGTATCTGAGTCAGATCGAGCGTGGGTTGCGCAAGCCCTCGGCCGAGGTGCTTGGGCAGATAGCCAAGGGTCTCCGGGTGTCTTCGGAGGTCCTGTACGTCCAGGCGGGTTACCTCGAGCAGCGGCCACACGGTCCCCTCCGTGACGCTCTGCTCGCGGATACGGCCATTACCGAGCGGCAGAAGCAAGTGCTGCTCGAGATCTACGAGTCGTTCTGTCGTGAGAACGAATCGGCGGAAGCGGCCGAATCCCGGACGTCCGAGCTTCGGACAGAAGAACACCAGCGTTCTGATTCCCAGACGCCGGAACCAGAACCCCCCACCGTTGAACAGGAGAAAGCCGATGACTGACCAGAAGACCATCGACAGCGTCAAGACCTCGCTGTACGCGGCCGTAGGCGCCGGAGACGTCGTTGTGCAGGCCGTGGCCGACGTCGTCGCCCAGGTCCGCTCGCGCGCCGAGTCCACCCAGGGTGACGTCGAGGAGCGGGTCGGCGGCGCCAAGGAGCGCATCGCCGGACTCCAGGAAGAGGTCACCGAGGGTGTCGAAAACCTTCGCGACCGCCTCGCCGGACTGCCGTCCGAGCTGCCCGAGGAGCTTGCCGAGCTGCGGGAGAAGTTCACCGCCGACGAGCTGCGCAAGGTCGCCGAGGCCTACCTGAAGGTCGCATCCGACCTGTACACGTCTCTCGCGGAGCGCGGCGAGGACACCGTCGAGCGCATCCGCAAGCAGCCGGTCGTCGAGGAGGGCATCGGCCGCGCCGAGACTGCCTTCGGCGACGCCGTCGAGCTGACCGAGGAAGCTCTCGGCACCGTTGCACGCCAGACGCGCGCCGTCGGCGAGCAGGCCGCGAAGCTCGCGGGCCGCGCGTCGGGTCGCATCTCCGACACCGCCGAGGGGCTCGGCGAGGCCATCGCCGACGCCGGCGACGAGGCTGCCCTGAAGGTTCTCGACCTGGGCGACCAGGCCGAGGAGGCGTCGAAGGACGCTGCCGATCGCGTCACCGCCACCGCGGCCGACGTCCAAGCTCGTGCCGACAAGGCTGCCCCGGCCAAGCATGCCGCTCCCGCCAAGAAGGCTGCTCCGGCCAAGGCTGCGGCAACTCCGGCCCCGGCTCCGGCCAAGAAGGCCGCCGCTCCGGCCAAGAAGGCTGCTCCGGCCAAGAAGGCTTGATCCTTCACGCTTTTCGGCCCCCGCACGTTCGGTGCGGGGGCCGTTTGCGTGTCGACCTCGTAGGATGGGGCTGTGATTCAAGTTGACGGCGTCGTCTCGGTGATCTTGTTGGTGATTCGCATCGTCGCCCTGGGCGGCGCCGCGTACGCGCTGTTCCACGCGGCTCGCCAGCGCAAGGACGCGTTCACCGCCGTGGACAAGTTGAGCAAACCGATCTGGCTGAGCATTCTCGCCGTCGCGTTCCTCGTCCTCCTGCTGTTCCCCGCCGTGCAGTTGTTCGGCATCGTCGCGGTGGTCGCGGTGTGCGTCTATCTCGTGGACGTGCGCCCGCGCGTCGATGACGTGCAGCGCGGGCCTCGCTGGTAGTCGCTCCCACCCCATGAGCAAGTGACGGCGTGGCTCTCGTGCGCCCAAACGATGACAATGGACATTGTGACAATGCTATTGTGATGACACGGCTACCGAGGAGCTGACATGTCCGTCGTCCACCTGCGTGACTCAGCGAGCGATGCCCACCGGGCCGTGGGACTCGTCGGCGGTCCGTCCCGGCTGCTGCTCCGACGGGCGCGCACCGTCTGATGAAGGAATACCGGATCGACGACCTCGCACGCGAGGCGCGGGTGAGCGTGCGCAACGTGCGCGTCTACCAGGACCGCGGACTGCTTCCGCCGCCACGGAAGCAGGGGCGCACCGGGTGGTACAACGATTCGCACCTCGCCCGGCTGCACCTGATCGGCCGCATGCTCGATCGCGGCTACACGTTCGCCACCATCAGTGAACTCCTCACGGCTGCGCACTACGGACTCCAGGTCAAGGACGTTCTGGAGACCGACGACCCGGGCAGCCGATGGAAGAAGCGCAGGCGAGCGGCCCGTCTCACGATCGCCGAGCTGAAACGCATGTTCGGTGCGCAGACCACCGAGGCCAACATCGCCAAGGGCACCGAACTCGGTGTGCTCGTTCCCGCGGGGGACGACTACTCGGTGAACGATCCGCGACTGGTCGAGGCTGCGCAGGTCCTCGTCGACGCCGGCATCCCCCTCGAGGGCGTCCTCGAACAGACCGCGGCGATGCGACGAGACCTCTCGGACGTCGCCGCGCGGTTCGTCACCGTCGTCGCGGACCGTTACCTCGCCGCCGAGGGTGAGCCGCTCGAACTCGACGAGGCGAAGGTCTCGGAGATCGCGCGGCTCATCGACCAGATGCGTCCCCTCGCGCACGACGCCGTCCAGTCGCTGTTCGAAGAGGCGATGGAGGAGCAGATCTCCAAGGCCCTCGTGAGGGCGGCCCGGCAACTCGGTGAGACACCGGGTCCGGCGACGAGCACCGACACCAACAGAGCAAGTTAGACAGGACAGGGGTAGGAATGACCAGCAGTTCGCGCACCATCGCCTTCCGGGCACTCGCCGGCGCAGCCGGAGCGGGCGCCGTCGTCGCCGCGGCAGCGGCGATCCGCCGCACGCGCGCCACCCGCGGGTTGACGTTGTCGACCGAGGTGGCGCCGAACGAGCTGCTGCGCACCCCGAACCTGCGCCCGGACGTGACGGAGATCCTCACCGACGACGGAGCGACGCTGTACGTCCGCGCCTACGGTCCGGTGGACGGCGATCCCATTGTGCTGAGCCATGGCTGGACCTGTTCGACCGAGTACTGGTACCCGCAGGTGAACGCGCTGGCGGACGAGTACCGGGTCATCACCTACGACCAGCGTGGGCACGGCCGCAGCACGGTCGGTTCGCTCGCACTCGGCCCGGACGTCCTCGCCGACGACCTGTCTGAGGTGCTGAAGGCGACGGTGCGTGAAGACCAGAAGGCCGTGCTCGTGGGTCACAGCATGGGTGGCATGAGCATCATGGCGTGGGCAGGCCGGCACCCCGACGAGGTGAAGAAGTACGCGTCGGCGGTTCTGCTCGCCAGCACCGCCTGCGACCGGCTCATCGCCGAGACCACCGTCGTCCCGCTGCCGAATCGTTTTCCGCGAGTGCCGGTCCCGGTCGGCCGCGCCGTCCTGAGCACACCGGTGCCGTTGGTGTCGTCGCCGGTGATGACCCGCGCGCTCCAGTACGTGTCGATGTCGCCCAACGCCTCCCGCGCCGAAGTCCAGTTCTGCGAGAACATCGTCCGGGACTGCAAGCCGCGCATCCGCGGCGGCTGGGGTGCCGCGCTCAGCGGCCTCGACATCCACGAGGCTCTCGACAACCTCGACGTCCCGACCACGGTGCTCGTCGGCTCCATGGACCGACTGACCCCACCGGTCCACGCCCGCAAGCTCGCTCGCGTCCTGGACGAGGCGGGTCACCTCGAGCGGCTGATCGTCCTGCCCGGCGTCGGCCACATGAGCTCCGTCGAGAGCATCGACGAGTTCGACAAGGAGATCGTCCGGCTGCGCAATCTCTGATCCGACAGGTGCCCGCGTATTGGTCAGGCTCACACGCAATAGCGTGTGAGCCTGACCGATACGTCGGATTCTGTGTTCGCCGGGGCTAGCTGAACACCACCGTCTTACGGCCGTGCACGAGGACGCGGTCCTCGAGATGCCAGCGCAGGCCGCGGGACAGTACGAGCTTCTCGATGTCGCGACCCTGCCGGACCATGTCCGCGACCTCGTCGGCGTGGTCGACGCGGATCACGTCCTGCTCGATGATGGGGCCCGCGTCGAGTTCGGCCGTCACGTAGTGGCAGGTGGCGCCGATCAGCTTCACACCGCGGGCGAATGCCTGGTGGTAGGGGCGGGCGCCGACGAAGGACGGCAGGAAGCTGTGATGGATGTTGATCGCCCGGCCGGCCCAGTGCTCGCACAGTGCCGAGGGCAGCACCTGCATGAAACGCGCGAGCACCACGGCATCGGGGTCGTGGGCGTCGACCAGTTCACGCACCTGCTCGAACGCGGGCCCGCGTTCGGCGGGATCCTTCGGGAACGGCACGTGATGGAAGTCGATGCCGTGCTGTCGCGTGACGTTCTCGAGGTCGCGGTGGTTGCCGATCACCGCGCAGATGTCGGCGGGCAACTCGCCTCCGGCCGCACGGCCCAGCAGGTCGTGGAGGCAGTGCGCCTCCTTGCTCACGAGCAGCACCACCCGCTTGCGCTCACCGGTGTCGGACACGGTCCACTCGGTCTCGGGGCCCAGTTCGGCGGCGACGGCCGCGAAGCGTTCCCGGAGTTCCTCGATGGACATGTCGACGGACGACGCACGCACTGCCTGACGGGTGAAGAACCAGCCGGTGTCGGCGTCGGCGTGGTACGCCGCCTCGACGATCCAGCCGCCGACCTCGGCGAGGAACGTCGAGATCCGGGCGACGATGCCGGTGCGGTCGGGGCAGCCGAGAGAAAGAACGTACCGGTGGTCCTCGGTCGAAGCAGCGCTCATGGGCAACAGTCTTTCAGGTCGCGCTCCGGCCGTTCACCACGGCGGTGCCGACGAGGGTGCCGGCGTCGATGTCGTGTATCGCGCGTTCGGTGAGCAGCTGCAGGAGATCGAGACGAATCTGCTCGACGGTCCCGGCGTCGAACGGGGCGAGCGCGCGGCGGAAGTTCCCACCGAGGACGAGGTCCCAGGAGAACTCGGGGGTGGCGGGAATGATGTTGGACAGCTCCCGGACCTCGGTCGAGTGCGCGCCCAGCTCGCCGAGCCACTGGTGGAGCGCGTCCGGGGTGTCGATGCGTTCGAGGGGATCGAACGGCGACCCGGCTGGTTCGGGCTCGGGTTCCCGGTGCCGGGCGACGGCGTCCTGGAACGCGGCCGCGAAGTCGCGCAACGCGCCCCGCCGCCACACCGTGATCCCGACCTTGCCGCCCGGCCGGACGAGGCCCGCGAGCCGGGTGAACGCGGCGTCCATGTGGGGCAGGAAGAACACGCCGTACGAGCAGGCGAGCGCGTCGTAGCCCGCGTCCGGGACGGTGCTCGGCGGTTCCCAGGTGGTGGCGTCCGCGCAGACGAACTCGACGTTCTGCAGTCCTCGCTCCGACGCCTTCAGGCGCCCCTGCTCGAGGAGTTCGTCGGCCAGATCGACGCCGTGGACGAGGCCCGCCGGACCGACCGCGGTGGCCGCGGGGAGCGCCGAAGAGCCTGCGCCGCAACACACGTCGAGGACGGCGTCGCCGGGACGCAGTCCGAGCTGGAAGACGAGTGACTGCCCGGCAGGCGTCCACACGGCCGTCGTCAGCCGGTCGAACTCCAGCCGCGCCTCGTCGAAGATCGATCCCGGATCACTCATACGGCGATGCTAGGCCGTGCCGCGAGCCCCGGAAGGCATTGTGCGAAGCTCACAGGTATGTCCGACGTTGCACTGACCCGCTCCCAGGTGGCCGACCTCGTCGACCACACGCTCCTCAAGCCCGAGGCCACCACCGACGACGTGAAGGCGCTGATCGACGAGGCGCGCTCGCTCGGCGTGCTCGCCGTCTGCGTGTCGCCGTCGATGCTGCCGATCAAGGCGCCGGGTCTGGTGACCGCCGCGGTGGTCGGGTTTCCCTCGGGCAAGCACCACTCGCTGGTCAAGGGGGCCGAGGCCCGGCTCGCCGTGGACCAGGGTGCGCAGGAGATCGACATGGTGATCGACATCGGTGCCGCCGTGGCCGGCGACTTCAACGCGGTGCTGGCCGACGTCCTCACCGTCCGCGAGGCCGTCGGCGACCGCACGGTCCTGAAGGTGATCCTCGAGACCGCGGCGCTCACCGACGAGGCGATCGTCGAATCGTGCCGGGCCGCCGAGCGGGCCGGCGCGAACTTCGTGAAGACGTCCACCGGATTCCATCCGGCCGGGGGAGCGACCGTGGAGGCGGTGCGGCTGATGGCGCAGACCGTCGGCGGTCGGATCGGCGTGAAGGCGAGCGGCGGGATCCGCACCGCACAGGCCGCCCTCGACATGATCGCGGCCGGTGCGACGCGGCTGGGACTGTCGGGAACCCGTGCCGTCCTGGACGGGCTGCCCGACTGACCCGGTGGTCGGTCAGACCAGGAGGCCGCAGCTGCTCTGCTGTTCTTGCTGCTGTTGCTGGGTGCCGGCGGCAGGCATCGTGTAGGCGCCGCCTTCGAGGGTGATCTCGATGGCGTCGTCGGTGACCTTCAACGACGTCGGCTGCATGCCCAGCGGGTAGGTCTGCAGACTCGACGTGAGGATCTGGACGACCCCGTCGACGAGATCGGTGGGAAGACCGAAACCGAGGACCTCCGCACCCACCGTCTCCACCTTGACGGTCCCGTTCACGACCTCCGGTTTGACGGTCAGATCCGCGAGCCCGGCCGGGCCGACGGAGAACCTCAACGTCCCGGCGTTCGAATCGGCGGTGACGCCGCTGATGAGCGAACCGAACGCCTGCTGCTGCAGCGTCGCGAGGATGCCCGCGGTGGACCAGGTGATGTCCGCGTCGGAACTGCCGATGGTGCCGCTGCTGTCCGCGGTGTTCTCGATCCGGATGTCGTTGACCTGGGCGTGCACCTGCATTCCCTGGGCGGGGCCGAACTTGGTGTCGTCGCTGTCGATGGTGATGTACGGGACGTTCTTGTCGACCGACTGGAGCAGGACCGGCTTCCAGCTCAGGCCCACGTCCACCTGCGAGCCGAGTTGGCTCTCGAACTGGTCTGCCATGCAGGTCTTCACTCTGTTGCGCACGAAGAGTTCGCCGCCGACGAGGACCACCACGAGCGCGGCGATGACGACAAGAGAGATGACGAGCACACGGTTACTTCGGGGTGCGGAGTTCGTTCGGGCTGCCATTACACGGATTCTTCCCGACAACTCTGAACAATTTCTGTGAATGCGCCCGCGGCGGGTCGCCGAGATCCGCAGAAATTGTGATACGTGCCACAATCGCCCAGTAATCTAGGGGAATGTCCGGATGGTTGGCTCCACGTCCCGGTGACCCGGAGCGCGAAGGTGTCGGTGAAGAACTGACACGCGTCGCGACGGCTCAGGCGGGTTTCTTCACCACTGCGCAAGTGCTGCGCCTCGGTTTCGCCTCCGACGAGATCGGCGAGCGCGTTGCCGACGGCTCGTGGGTCAAGATCGAGCGAGATCTGTTCCGCTTGAAGGATTGCCCGCACTCCGATCTCGAGGAATTCGCGAAGTGGTGCACCTGGTTCGGTGCCGCCGCCGCGGTCTCCCACCAGAGTGCCGCCGAACTTCACGGTCTCGGGCATCTGTACCCGCGGTTCATCCACCTCTCGACGGTGCTGTCGCCGCCTTCGCCGACGCAGCAGTTGGCGCTGCACCGGCGTTCGCTCCGCCCGGAGGACTGCGAGCAGGTCGGCCCCCTGCGCATCACCACGCCGCTGTGCACGGCACTCGACCTCGCCGCCAGCGGCATCTCGCAGGAACTGCTCGACGAGGTGGTCGCCGACGGCGTCGCGATCGGGCGACTGAATGCGCGCGCACTGCACGGGGAGTGCGGATCCCTGCCGGCGCAGGTGGCGCAGCGCGTCGAACACGCACTGGCCACCTGCACCTGACCGGTCACCGCCCCGGGATCAGAACGGCCACTCGCCGTTCCGGGTGCCCTCCAGGATCGGGATCATCGAGAATCCCGCGTCCGACAGTCCGCCGAACGTGTGGTGGTTCGCGGATCCCGTCGGTCCGTGTCCGTGTCGGTAGCCCGCCACGTTCCACGTGTACACGGGGACGTCGGCCGGGACGTGCCGGGTCGGATCGCCCCACGTCGCCTGCTCGTCGGTGACGATGACGACGCGATCGTGGTCGCGGTAGTGCTTCCGCACCGCCGACGCGGTGTCCGTGCCGCCCAGGTCGCCGAAACTGTCGACGACCCGCAGCACCGGCTGGTGCTTGAACGGCACGTACCGGCTGTCCGTGCCGAACTCGACCAGGTTGGCCCGTTCGGCACGCGCCGCCAGAACGGTGCCGAACACCGCGGCCGCGTCCGCCCGCGTCAGTTCCGACCGCGCCGAGACGCGGCTGTAGAACATCGATCCGGACCGGTCGACGAGCACCAGGGTGCGGCCGGGCAGCGACGGGACCGCGGACAGCGATGCCCCGAGCGCACGTTCGAGCGCATGCCCCCACCGCAGGCTCGGCGCGTTCCGGTAGGCCGCGAGGAACCGCATCGGCAGCTGCCGCGACTTCGCGACCTCGCCCGGATCGGCGATCCGGGCCGCCACCTGTTCGGCGACGTGGTCGGGAAGCCCGGCCTCGTCGAAGTTCCTCAGGTTGCGCAGAAGCGCCATGTACCCCATGGACGGGATCACCGCCTGCCATGCTGCGGCGTCCATCGGCCCCTGCAGCCAGCCGGCGAGCGACTCCCAGGTCATGCCGGCCGCCGACAGCAGCTCCGGGGTCCGGAGGACGGCACGCCGATCCTCCGGCGAGAGAGCCGCCAGCGCCGCTCGTTCCGTGAGCATCCGCAGGCCGGTGGGGATCGTGTTCTCGCGTCCCTGCCGCCGATCGATCGCGTGCCGGAACAGCTCGCCCTGCCATGTCGCCGACGGCGACGCATGGGTGAGCTCGAGGACGTCGCCGAAGCGGACGTCCCTGGCATCGGAATCCCACTTCAGCAGTGAGCGTTCCGAGTACAGGCGGACGGCGGCATCGGCGACCCCGCGCTTGACCGGCTTCGGGATCGAACGACCGTGGCGCGCAATCCAGTAGGCGAGGATCTCACCCGGCTCGTCGGCCCGCTCCAGCGCCGACGAGATGACGGCGCGGTTGCCGCCGTGCAGACCGGCGCCCAGCCGGGCCCGGACGAACTCGGCCGCGGCCACCACGGACGCCGAACGCAGATGCGCGTCGCGGCGCAGCCACCCGATCAGGCGGGCGGTCCACTCCGGGTCCGACAGCGTGACCTCGTGGATGAGTTCGACGAACCGGTTGTCGCGGTCCGGAGCCGACTCGTAGAACGTGTGCTCACCCACCATGTTGGTGACCGCGAGGAGAAACAGCTCGCTCTTCGCGCCGCGGGCGTAGCCGCTGCCGCCCTCGAACGTGCGGCCGGTCGGTTGCGTTTCCGACGTGATGGGGCTCTGTACCTTGGTGCGGCGCAGCGTCTTCAGGTTGAACTTGCTCATGGGTTGTTCCTCCTTCCGGGAGGTGTCGGTGCTCGTGGGGTGCGCGCCACCCGAGGTCGAAGCGACGACGGGGTGCGGAGTCGAACCGCGTGCTTGCGCACTTCACCTGAGAAGTATCCGTCGTCTGCGCACCGGGTGGCGCGCACGCATGTCGTGCCGAGTTCGGAGTCGGCGGAGGCACGGACGCGCTCTACCGCTGAGCTACAGGGACCTGCGTCCCTGACCGGATTCGAACCGGCGACCACGCGATCCACAGTCGAAGTAGCCCTCGCCTGCGCACCGGCACAACGTGTTTCGTGAAGTGACTCTACGGGGCGCTTCGGGGGATGTCGCGTGAATTAATTCGTGCCGGAACCGGGCGCGACCACTTCCCACGGAACGGTGAGGATGTTGTCGCGGAGCCGGCGGCGCTGGGGTTGCACGGGAAGTCCCTGCGCGCGCAGCAGTTCGAGGGCGGCCCGCCACCGCACCCGCGGTCCGAACGAGCCGTGAGGCGCCGCAGTGGCCCACGCGCGGTCCGCTGCCGCGAGGAGGGCGTGGACCGGCTCACCCGGTACGTTGCGATGGATCAGCGCCTTGGGTAGCCGTTCGGCGATGTCCGACGGCTTCTCCACGGCGAACGGATCCCACGCCAGCGTCAGCGACAGCGGGCGGGTGGCGTCGAGCAGCACCCACGCGCAGCGGCGGCCCAGCTCGTCACATGTGCCGTCGACGATCAGCCCGCCCGGTGCGAGCCCGGACTGCATCCGCGACCAGGCCGGCCCGACGGCATCCTCGGGATACTGCCGCAGCACGTTGAACGCGCGGACCAGGACGGGTCGCAGCCCGGAGAGCTCGAACCCGCCGCGGGCGAAACTCACTCCGTTCCTGCTCTCGACCACACGCTCGGGATCGATCTCGAGCCCCACCACCCGGCGGTCGCCGCGCACGGCGGTCAGCCGGTCGGCGAGCTCGAACGTGGTGTGCGGCCGGGCGCCGTACCCGAGGTCGACGACGAGCGGGTCGACGGACGCGTGCAGCGTCCGGCGCACCAGCGCGTCGTGGACGAGCCAGCGGTCGCTGCGTCGCAGCCGATTGATGCCTGTCGTACCCCGGGTGATGACACCGTGAGGCCGCTTCAGCGTCGCTGAAGTCATGGGAAATCCGTGCGGTGGTTGCTAGTGCTGCGACAACCACGTTTCGGTGATCTCGGCCTCGGCGCGGAAGAGGTCGATCAGGTTGACGAGCATCAGCTGCTCGAGCTTTCCGCCGATGAACGGCAGGTACACCTTGGCCTCGGACGAAGTGCGGAACGTGCAGCCGGTCTCGGTGGCGAACAGCTTCATGGTGCCCGTGAGGCTGCCCGGGCCCGCGGGGATCGAGGCTTCGTACGTGCCCGTGGTCGGCTCACCGAAGGGCGTGTACGACTCCTTGCGCGTGATGACCATGTCCTTCTTCATCACGGTCTGCGCGATCTCGGGGAGTTCCGACCGCGGCAGGATGTGGTGCAGGACGATGTCGATCCCGTCGTCGTTCACGTCGAAGTGCTCGATGTGGTTCTCGGAGTACTTCCGCATCTCCTCGATGCGCGCATCCCAGTAGTCACGGTTGGTGAACGCGTTGTACACCTCTTTCGGGGTGTGCTTGTAACGGGCTGAGTAGTCGATGCGGCGAGCCATGATCGCCAAGGTTACCGGCTGTGACGGAACACAAGGGACACCCGCCCCAGGTCAGGCCCCGAGCCACTGCTGCGTGAAGCCCTGCTCCTTCTCGATCAGGCGCAGGACCTCGTCCGCGATCGCGCTTTCGATCTTGCCGCCGATCAGCGGGATCCTCACGTCGGCCTTGCCTTCGACCTGCACCTTCGACCCGGAACCGGCAGCCGTCAGGGTCTGGGTCCCCGAGATCACCGCCGGCGCGCCCTGGACTTCGGCCGTGAACGTGCCCTCGGCGTGATCGCCGTCGAGCGTGCCCCACGTCTCCGTGCGCTTGATCACGAGATCGCCCGACCGGACCTTCGAGACGATGCTGGGCAGGTGCTCGGCGGGGATCGACTGCGACATGGCCACCGAGATGGTGCCCGGGCCGGTCGTGACCTCGTCCAGGGTTGCCCCCGGTCCTCCGACCCGGTCGAGACGGTCGCGCCAGTACTGCTCGGTGATCAGGCCCGCATGGACCTGGGCGACGGGAAACGTATAGGACGACGAATGCTCGATGCGGCGACTCACGATCCGCAGGCTACCGTTTGCGGTTGTGTGGGACGTGAGCATTGTCAGTCAACTCGTCGATTCGGGCGCATTCGTGTCCGAGAACCTCGAACTGTCGGGGATGACCACGCTGCGCGTGGGCGGGCCGGCGCGGATCGTGGCGGAGTGCCCGACCACGCAGGTCCTCGTCGACGTGGTGCGTCTCCTCGACGCCGCGCACATCCCGACTCTGATCCTCGCCGGCGGCTCCAATCTGGTGGTCGGCGACGACGGATTCGACGGTGTGGTCGTGCGTGTGTGCAACACCACCGTCGGTCTGGAGGAGGGATTCGTCACTGCCGAGGCGGGCGCCGAGTGGGATCAGGTGGTCGCGCAGACCGTCGCCGCCGAGCTGGGCGGGCTCGAATGCCTGTCGGGGATTCCCGGATCGACCGGGGCCACCCCGGTGCAGAACGTGGGCGCGTACGGCGTCGAGGTGGGGTCGATGCTGCGGCGGGTTCACCTCCTCGATCGACGCACCGGTGAGGCGCGCTGGGTCGAACCCGACGCCCTCGGCCTCGGTTACCGCACGAGCGTCCTCAAACACTCCGATGCCGCCCTGGTGCTGGCCGTGGAACTGACCGTGCATCCCGACGGGCTCGGCGAGCCGCTGCGCTACCGCGAACTGGTCTCCGCGCTGAACGCTGCCGAAGGCGACCGGTTGCCGTCGGCGCAGGTCCGCGACGCCGTGCTGGACCTGCGGCGGGGCAAGGGCATGGTGCTCGATCCCGAGGATTACGACACCTGGAGCGCGGGCTCCTTCTTCACCAACCCCGTCGTTGCGGACGGCGAGTTGGCGGGCGTCCTCGCCGCGATCGAGACCCGCCTCGGCGACGTCCTTGTTCCCCAGTACCCGGCCGACGGCGGAACCAAGTTGTCTGCGGGGTGGCTGATCGAGCGGGCCGGCTTCTCGAAGGGGTATCCCGGCGAGACCGCCGTCGCGCGGCTGTCGACCAAGCACACTCTCGCGTTGACCAATCGAGGTGCCGCGAAGAGCGAGGACCTGCTGGCATTGGCTCGCGACGTCCGGGACGGCGTCCAGGCGGCGTTCGGTGTCCGGCTCGAACCCGAACCCGTGACGGTGGGCTGCGCGATCTGAGACAGGTCCGTAGCGCAGGTAACCTGTTAGCTGTGCATGAACTGGGTTCTCGGACAAGTCGGTCGCGCGTCGCGTTGATCGCGACGGCGCTGATCGCGTTTCTCGTTTTGCTGACCGGATGCACGGTCGGCTCCGAGTCGGGAACCGCCACCGCGCCCCCCGAACCGGCGGTCGAGGTCACCCAGAATCCGGCGTCGGGCACCGAGGACGTCAATCCGGTGGCGCCGATCTCCGCGACCGCGTCGCAGGGCACGTTCACCGACATCTCCCTCGTCAACGCCGAGGGGCGTGCCGTGCAGGGTGTGCTGTCACCCGACCGGACCACGTTCACCGTCGGGGAGGCGCTGGGTTACGGCGCCACGTACACGTGGAAGGGCACGGCGCTCGGCACGGACGGCAAGTCCGTTGCCGTCGACGGCAGCTTCACCACGGTCGAGCCCGACGAGACCATCGGCGCCACACTCAACATCGGCGACGGTCAGGAAGTCGGCATCGCCGCCCCGATCATCGTCCAGTTCCACGAGTCCGTCGAGGACAAGGCGGCGGTCGAGAAGGCGATGACCGTCACGACCAACCCGCCGACACCGGGCTCGTGGGCGTGGCTGCCCGACGACAACGGGTCGCGCGCACATTGGCGTCCGCAGAACTACTGGGCGCCCGGCACCACCGTGAGCCTCGACGCCCGGCTGTACGGACTGGACTTCGGCGACGGCGCGTACGGCGCGGAGGATTTGTCGCTGAACTTCACCGTCGGGCGTAGCCAGATCGTGATCGCGAACGCGCCGAGCCACCGCATGCAGGTGGTGCGCGGCGGCGAGACCATCATGGACATCCCCGTCAGCTACGGCGAAGGCAACGAGGCCCGCAACGTCACCCGTAGCGGTATCCACATGGTGACCGAGAAGCACGAGGACTTCCTCATGTCCAACCCGCCGTTCTACGAGAACGTGCGCGAGCGCTGGGCGGTCCGTATCTCCAACAACGGTGAGTTCATCCACGCGAACCCCGAGACCATCGGCGTCCAGGGTTCGTCGAACGTCACCAACGGCTGCATCAACCTGTCCCTCGGGGACGCGCAGCAGTACTTCGGCACCGCGATGTACGGCGATCCCGTCGAGGTGACCGGGACGTCCATCGACCTCTCGGCCGCCGACGGCGACATCTACGACTGGGCCGTCAGCTGGCCCGAATGGCAGTCCATGTCGGCGCTCGCATAGGCGAGCGAACTTTCTTCACACCCGGTGGAACCGAAACCGGGCCGCCTGCGTCTACCTGAATGAGGACGCGTCAACGGCGCCGTGTTCTCGGGTCACACAACTGTGGGGAGTCGTCCGCTGTCGAGGGGTCGACGGACGACCCCGACAGTCCGTTTCGGTCGAAAGTCGTTGATCGGCAGGGGGCTGTGGGATGGGATGGATGTTGCTGGGGGTCGTGACGATCGTGGCGGGACTGTGGACCGTGGTCCTGGTGCTCGAACACCAGGACCGGCGGACCGCCGCGAACGCGCCTACGTCGTGCGGTGAAAACGCCCGGACGAAGCCTGATCTCGTGGCTTGACGACGATCTGGTCGATGTTCACGTGGGAGGGCCTCGAGGCGACGAACCCGACGACGTCCGCGACGTCCGCGGCGACGAGCGGGGTGATGCCCGCGTAGACCTTGTCGGCGCGCTCCTGGTCGCCTTCGAAACGCACCAGGGAGAACTCGGTTTCCACTGCGCCCGGTGCGATCTCGGTGAGACGGACCGGCTTGCCGAGCAGTTCTCCGCGCAGCGTGCGGTGCAGGACGCCCTCCGCGTGCTTGGCGGTCGTGTATCCGGAACCGTTGTCGTACGCCTCGAGCGCGGCCAGCGATGTGATGGTGACGATCAGACCGTCACCCGACTCGACCAACTTCGGCAACAGCGCCTTGGTGATCCGAAGGGTGCCCAGGACATTGGTCTCCCACATCCACCGCCAGTCGTCGAGATCGGCGTCGGCGACGGTGGCCAGTCCCTTGGCGCCGCCCGCATTGTTCACGAGCACGTCGACCCTCGGCAGTACCGCGCTGAACGCGTCCACGGAATCCTGGTCCGTGACGTCGAGTTCGAGCGCGGTACCGCCGATGTCTTCGGCGATCTTCTCCAGACGATCCAGTCGCCGGGCCCCGATGACCACATGAAATCCCTGCGAGGCCAGGGTGCGGGCGGTGGCTTCTCCGATTCCGGAGCTCGCCCCGGTGACGACGGCGATGCGGGTGTCAGGTGAAAAGGTCATGCCGACATGTTAGGGCTCGTCGATGACGGAGTAGCCACTCGCGTCGCCGGCGACGCTGCGGCTGCGCTCGCCCCGGATGTCGACGGGGACGTCACCGGCCAGGGTGATGCGGTTGAGGCGCCGGTACTGATCGTCGTAGTCGGCAACGGCGTAGTGCTGAGTGGCACGGTTGTCCCAGATCGCGACATCGCCCGACTGCCAGTTCCACCGGGTCGTGAACTCGAGCGAGATCGCGTGATCCTGCAGAACCCGGAAGAGTGCCTGCGACTGGGTGCTGCTCAGGCCGACCAGGCTCTTGACGAAATGACCGAGCAGCAGTGTGCGCTCGCCGGTCTCGGGGTGCACCCGCACCACGGGGTGCTCCGTCTCGAAGTAGGTGGACTGGAACTCGGCGCGGTACTCCTTCGCCTTGTCGTCCTGCGCGCGTTCCGCGCTGGTCGCCGCGTAGTCGTAGACGTTGGTGTGCGTCGCCCACAGGTTGTCGGCGAGGACCTTCAGCGGCTCGGGCAGCGCGTTGTACGCGGCGACACCCGACGCCCAGGTGGTGGATCCGCCGTACGTGGGGAGTTGCACGGCGCGCAGGATCGACGCCTTCGGGATGCGATCGACGAACGTGACGTCGGTGTGCCAGCTGTTGGCCTTGCCGTAGTCGGAGTCGATGGGCAGCACCTTGGTGCCGCGCGACGTGACGGTCGGATGCGCCGTGGTGGGGGAGCCGAGAAGCTCCGCGAATTCGTACTGCGAGTCGTCGGTCAGATGTTCCTGGCCGCGGAAGAAGATCACCTTGTGCTCGAGCAGGGCCTGGCGGATGAGCGACACGGTGGCGGGGTCGAGGTTGCCGCCGAGCCGGACGCCGTCGATCCGGGCGCCGATGTGGGCACCGAGCTTGACGACGCTCGCCGCGTTCTGGGAACCCTCGGCGTCTGTCACGTGCTCGGGCGCGAAATCGATGGACATGGTGAGCCTTTCGGATACCGGAGACGGTGTGGAGTCCCGTAACCGAACCACCAGTGGGTGTGTCGCAGGAAGGATTTGCGTCACCCTGATCGCAAGGGGCGGGCGCTACGCGGCGGCGCGAACCTTCCGCGTGATCGCGACGACGCAGAGCAGGCTGAGCAGCGTGACCGCAGTGAGGTACAGGGAGATCGGTGCCGACGAACCCCAGTTCGCGTACAGCGCGGCGGCCACTGTCGGGGCGAGCCCGCCGCCGAGAACCGATCCGATCTGATAGCCGAGCGACGCACCGCTGTACCGGACCTCGGCACTGAACAGTTCGGTGAACAGAGCCGCGATCACCGGGGGGTTCTGGAGGTCGATCAGCGGGAACAGCGCGGCCGCCCAGACGGTCAGCCCCACCGAGCCCGTGACGAGGAGCACGAGCGTCTTGCTCATGCCCAGGACCTTCGTCGAATAGGACAGCAGGTACGCCATGAAGATGTAACCGACCGTGTTGATGCCGATGAACGCACCCGCGGCCAGCAGCACTTCGCGCAGGTTCTCCCGCAGGACGGTGACGATCGGCAATCGTTGATCGCGGTGCGTGCTCTCGACCTTCTCGAAGTCGGGGCTCTCGGAGATGGTGAACCGGATGACGAGACCGCACTGGCCAGGAACGGGACCCGCCAGCCCCAGGACAGGAACGCTTCTTCGCTGACGGAGAACGTCGCGAATGCGGCCAGCGTCCCCGCGATCGAGGAGAAGGACGGGAAGAACAACGGGCCGAACACGATTGCCGCGGCCATGCCGTAGATGACGTAGTCGTACCACTCGATGGCGGTCCCGATGAGACTGGCGCCCGGCCACCTTCAGCGGCCGGACGGTCGCCCGGGGTGTCACGGAGTTCTGGGTGGAGGTCACGTCGATTTCCTTCGAGGGTGCGAATGGAGGTTCGGTCACGATGGCGATCTCGGCCGTCTGATCAGCGACATCTCGGAGGTGCTCACATCGATACATCTCGCTCCTAAAACTGTACGTTCGGTTGGTATTTCGGCGTAGTGCGTCGTGAAACACTCTTGCCGTCAAGAGTGGCGATGCCCTCCGATGTGCGCCGGCAGGCGCCACTCGCAGTGGCGGGAACTGGGGTAAGTGGCGCGGCGCGGAGGCACCCGCCGACGCGCCCTCCGATTGGTGAAACCGACCGAAGCTGCTACTTTCGTGTCATGTCTTCAGGCCAGTCGACCGCTCCGCGGGTCACCTATGTGACTTCCGCGCTGGGCTCGCGGCTGCCCTTGGCGCGGGAACTGTGTTGTCGCTGTCTCAGCATCTGCAGCTAATTCGCGCAGTCTTCTCCTGATCGATCGTCCTCGGTCGTCCCACTCTCGGCCCGGGACGGATGCAGCGTTCGGACGAAGGTGCGCACCGCCTCCGCATGCAAGGACTGCCACGTGTCTACCCCCACTCTTTCCAGCCCCACCCGGACCGGCTCCGCATCTCGATTCCAGCGGCCCGTGTCCCGTCCCCGTCTCCACATCGTTCCCCCCGAGCTGCGGATCAGCGACGGCCCGGCCGCCGGTGTTCTGCGGGTGGCCCGGTCTCGCGGCCCGTTGTCGCGGGACGTCGCCGCGAAGGCAACCGGCCTGAGCATCGCCACCGTCAACCGTCAGGTGTCGGCGCTCCTCGACCTCGGGCTGCTGCGCGAGCGCGGCGACCTCACGCCGTCCGGCGCGATCGGTCGTCCGCGGGTTCCGTTCGAGGTCAACCACGAGCCCTACCTGACGGTGGGCATTCACATCGGCGCGGTCGTGACCAGCATCATCGCCAGTGATCTGCGCGGGAAGGTCCTCGGCGCGGTCGAGGTGCCCACCCCGCAGGGCGCGTCCGCCGACGCACTCGCCGGCATTGCACGCAGCGCGCGGGCCTTCGCTTCCCGCTGGCACCGGCGTCGCCCGCTGTGGGCGGGTGTCGCACTCGGCGGTCGGGTCGATCCGCAGACCGGTGTCGTCGACCACCCCCGGCTGGGATGGAAGTCCGCTCAGGTCGGCGCCATCATCGCGACTGGACTCGGGTTGCCCGTCTCCGTCGCGGCGCACGTCGAGGCGATGGCCGCGTCCGAGCTGCTGCTGAGCCCGGACAGCGAAGACGGTGTCGCGCAAGGCGAAACGGGCCTGTACTTCTACGCCCGTGAGACGGCCGGCATCGCGATCACCATCGACGGCCGCGTTCACACGCCGTCGAGCGGTCCCGGTTCGATCGCGCACCTGCCGACGGGCTCGTCGGCGCAGTGCTCGTGCGGTTCACGCGGGTGCCTCGAGGCGACGATCAGTGATCGCGCGGTCATTTCCGCCGCCCTCGATGCGGGCATCCTCCCGGCGTCGAACCAGCGGCCGACGATGAGTGCCCTCTACAAGGCCGCGTCCTCGGGTTCCGTTCCCGCGCACGCGCTTCTGGTGGTACGTGCTCAGGTGCTCGGGAAGACGGTCGCCATGCTGCGGGACCTGTTCAACCCGGATCGGGTGATCCTCGGAGGCCAGGCGTTCACCGAGTACCCGGCCGGGATCCCGCACGTCGCGGAGGCCTTCGCGCAGGCATCGTCGCTGGAGCGCAGGGACATTCGCATCTCCGGATTCGGCAACCGGGTGCAGGAGTACGCCTCGACGGTGGTGTCGCTGAGCACCATCTACTCCGATCCGGTCGGAGCGATGCGCCGGACGTCGATCTAGCGTCACAGCGATTCGTCAGCCGCACAGGCAATTGACTGTGCGGCTGACGAATTCGTATGCTTCTTCCCCGGGTGCTTGCTCCCCGGTGCGTCTCAGAGTTTGCGCAGCCCGTCGAGGACGCGCTCCATCAGTTTCCGGTCCGGTCCGGTGGACCCGGCGGTCTCGTTCACGGTGACCGCCCCGGCTGCCGCGAGGTCGCCGAGGAGTACGCGCGCGACGCCGAGCGGGATCGACGCGAGCGACGCGATCTCGGCCACCGACCGCGGTTCGGAGCACAGCGCGAAGACGCGGCGCAGTTCGTCCGGTGCAAGCATCCCGTCCACGACGGTGTCGCCGTCCGGGCGGGCGACGATGAGCGCCTCCAGTGGCAGATCGACCCCGGACTCGGTCCGCCCGCCCGTGAGGATGAACGGCCGGACGATGGAGACGGTGTCCTCGGGCGCCACCCACTCGGTGGGCTCGGCGGCAGGACTGTCGACGGACTCGGGAGTCTGATCGGCGTGTTCGGAAACGGGTTCCACCTGCTCGGGAGCGGCCTCGGCGCGGCCGGGCTCCACCCACTCGGCCGGCTGCGGCGGGCTCGGGTCCTGCTCTTTCCTGGCGCTGCGGCGCCGGCCGGCTGATCCGAAGCGCGCCCCTGTCGCGCCGATCGACGGCCAGTTCTCGTCGCTCACAGTCATCGGTTGGGACCCTTCTCGCACTACCCCACCCACTCCATGGTCCCAAACTCGCGTTTCGGGTGAATGCACCGGTCCCTGTGATTCCGGCTACAGGGTGCGCGCGAGCGTTAGATTTGCTGCGTGACCCACTGGCGGCAGAACTCGGATCCGTTCCTCGCTCCCGATCTCGGCCGGTCCGCGCTGCTCGTCGTCGACACACAGGTGGACTTCGTCGACGGCGGGACCGCCCCGATTCCCGGCACCTCCGCGGTGCTGCCCGCGATCGCGCGTCTCGTGGACGCCTACCGGGAGGCCTCGGCGCCGATCGTGCACGTCGTCCGGTTGTACGAGGGCGACGACGTCGACCTGTGCCGGCGCCGCGTGATCGCGGCCGGACTCGACATCGTCAGACCGGGCACCGCCGGCTCCCAGGTGGCGCCGGAGCTGGGGGTGCCACCGCTCGACCCCGAGTCGCTCCTCGGCGGCGGCCTCCAGTCCGTCTCGCCCACCGAGCACATCCTGTTCAAACCCCGGTGGAGTTCGTTCTACCGCACCGAACTCGACGGCCGCCTGCGCCAGTGGAGGGTTGACACCGTGGTGATCGCGGGATGCAACTATCCCAACTGCCCGCGCGCCACGATCTTCGACGCCAGCGAACGCGATTACAAGGTGCTCGTCGCCGCCGATGCGATCTCGGGCGTCGATGCGCGCCACCTGGAGGAGGCCGGGCGAATAGGGGTTCTCCACGCGGAGACCGACGAGATCGTCGAGGCGTTGCAGCCACCCGAGCTCGAGGTGATCAGCTGAGCGGCGGCGCCGAGGTCGCGTCCGGTGGCGCACCCCGCCTGCGCAGCTCCGCGCGCGCCCGCTCGATGCCGCCGTGCTCCAACGCGGCGAGTGGTGACTCGTCGGCCCAGACGAGCTCACCGCGACGGCGGACCGTGACACTCATCGAGCCCGCGAGGTGCTCGAGGGCGCCGGGGATGTTGCGACGCTCGGTGGGGAGCGGAACCGGCAGCACGTGCGCCGCGCTCAGCGGGGAGCCGCCCTCGATCTCGACGCTCCACGTGCGACCGCGGCCCCGCAGCGACCACCGATCGTCCGTGACATGCGCCCGGACGGGGGAGGTGACCGGGTTGCCGAGGCGGAACACCGTGCCGTCGGGCAGCGCGACGACGACGGCCGTGACCTCGGTGCGCAGCCCGCCCGCGGTGATTTCGCCGCCGGCGAACGCGACGCACGCCTGCCGGTCGGCGAAACCCTGAGCCTGGCCCCACCACCAGGAGTGGGGGAATCCGCCCTTGCCCCAATTCTTTTCGCCGTAGACCTGGGCGCCGTCGAGGTCTATCTCGGTGCCGCCCAGCACGGCCGTTCCCTCGGCGCGTCCGCCGAGCAGCCACGGGTGCCAGTACTGGTTCAGCGCGGGCACGGTCTGGAACACACTCGATCCGCCGAGCCTGCGCCGCGGCCACGGGACCTGGGCGCAGACCCGGACGTCGAGGCGGGCGTCCGGCCCGAGGTCCACCCGCACACGGTCGACGGACCCGCGGAAAGCGTCGCCCGCGAACGCGCCGAGTCCGGCAGGGTTGGCGTAGCCCTCCGGATGCGCGGCAGTCCGCAGGAACCGGGTGGGGTGACCGGCGAGACCGAGCGTCGCCCAGTGCCCGTCCGCGGCCCGGTTGATTCCCGCCAGCGCGATGACGACCTGTCCCGTCGCGGGCTGGGTGAACCGCCAGAAATAGCCTTCCATCGCGACGTCGTGTGCGGCGAGCACGTTGCCGAACGGCAGATCCGCTCCCGTGGCGCGGTATGCCCGCAGCAGACGCGGCATCGGTCAGCTTCCCGGCTGGCGGTGCAGCACCGCCTGCGACTGCGTCACCTGCGCCACGAGTCGATCCTCGCCGTCCCGCAGTTCGGTGACGACGGCGACCGTGGTTCGTCCGGCGTGCAGCGGCCGCGCCGTCGCGGTGACGGTGCCCTTGCGGACGCCGCGGGTGAACACCGTGCTCGAACTCGTGGTCGACGTGGATGCCCCCGCCGGAAGATTGAGAAACGCGCAGACCGCTCCGACACTGTCGGCGAGCGTCATCAGCGCCCCGCCGTGCATGCCGTTTCCCGCGGTCGTGCGGTGCTGTTCCCACTCGAGGTGCCCGACGACCTCTTCGGGCGCGGCCTTCGTGAGGCGGACCCCGGTATGTACGGCGAACGGCATGGTCGCGACGAGATCAGCGGGATCCATACCCGTGGATGCTAGGCGCGGAACCGAACCCGCGCAGGCGGTTCGCGGGGATACCCGCGCCGGTCGATCAGAGGGGCAGCGAAGACTCCGCGAGCCCGGCCGGTGCCCCGCGACGGCGGAACCACTCCTGACCGAATGCCGCCCGCAACTGATCCTCGGGCATCTGCAGGAACGGGCCGAAATCCCCGATCTGGGTGGCGTGCGCGTGCATCGCGGCGCGCTTGGCGTCCATGGCCGAGGTGACGTCCACGACCGTGGTGATCTCGGAGTCCGGCAGACCGAACGTGTCGAGGTCCGGTGGCTGGGCGTTCTCGGACCACTCCGGATTGGCGGCCATGAGCCGCCGGATGTGGTCGCGGCTCACGGCCGCCTCGTAGACGTGTGGCACACCGGCCAGTTCGGCGGCCCGGATGCCCACGTGATGCACCTGGACATGATCGGGATGACCGTAGCCACCGTTGGGGTCGTAAATGGTGACCACGTCGGCGGATTCCTCGACGAGGATCGCGGCCAGCCGGGCAGCGGCCTCCTCGACGTCGACGTTGCAGAACGCGGCGGGGTTCTCGTTCTCCGGCGTTCCCGCCATCCCGGAATCCGCGTAGTGCAGCAACACCACACGCTGGGCGCCGAGCAGCGACGTCGACTCCTCCAGCTCGCGGCGCCGACGCTCGGCGAGTGATTCGCCGTCGGTCAGGATCCCGTCTGGGGCCTCGCCGAGCGCCCCGTCCGTCGCGGTGACCACGACGACGCGATGACCGGCGTCGGCGGCCTGGCGCATCACGCCACCCGTGGTGAACACTTCGTCGTCGGGATGGGCGTGGAAACACACCAGGACACTCATGAGCGCAATACTTGCACGTGCTGGAAGTCGCGGCCACGATCTGTGAGGCTCGACGCGTGCTCGGTACCTATCGTCAGATCTTCGCCGCCCCCGGCTCCGCCGCGTTCTCCGCCGCAGGATTCGTTGCGCGGGTACCGATCGCCATGGTCGGCATCGGCATCGTCACGATGCTGTCCGAACTGCGCGGCGACTACGCACTGGCCGGTGCTCTCGCCGCGGTGTTCGCGCTGACCTACGCGTTCATCACCCCGGTCGTGTCCCGGGCGGTGGACCGGTACGGGCAGTCCCGCGTCCTTCCCGTCGCGTCGGGGATCAGCGCGACGTCCATCGCCGCGATGCTGTTGTGCGTCCGGTTCGGGACGCCCGACTGGGTGCTGTTCGTGTGGGCCGTTCCCGCCGGCTGCATGCCCACGATCGGTGCGATGGTGCGCGCCCGCTGGACCGAGCTGTACCGCGGCACGCCACTGCTGCGGACGGCGTTCGCGTTCGAGGCGGTGGTGGACGAGCTGTGCTTCATCGCGGGACCGGTGGTCTCCGTCGGATTGTCCGTCACGGTGTTCCCCGAGGCGGGACCGCTCGCGGGTCTCGTCCTGCTGGTGGTCGGCACGCTCGCGCTCGTCGCTCAGCGCGGCACCGAACCCCCCGTGCATTCGGCAACGCACGACGGCCGCCCGTCCGTCGTCCGGACGCCCGCCGTGTGGATCCTCGTGGCGGTCATGGTGTCGATGGGCACGATCTTCGGTGTCATCGACGTCGGTGCCATCGCCTTCACCCGAAGCCACGACGCACCCGCCTCCGCCACCGTGGTGCTGGCCCTGTTCGCGGCCGGTTCCGCTGTGGCAGGCATCGTGTTCGGCGCGATCCGGGTGTCGGCGTCGCTCCGGAAACAGCTGATGGTCGCGGTTCTCGCGGTGGCAGTCCTGACGGTTCCACTCCTTCTGGCCGACAGCATTCCGGCGCTCGCCGTCGCCTACGCGGTGGCGGGGATGACGGTGGCACCGATCATGATCGTCACGACCGGTCTCGTCGAGCAGATCGTGCCCGCGGCCGCGCTGACCGAGGGCATCACCTGGATCGTCACCGGGCTGGGTGTCGGCGTCGCCGTGGGGTCGGCACTCGCGGGCCGGATGATCGACGAATTCGGCACGACCGCGGGCTACGCGGTGGCGGCGATCGCCGCGCTGCTGGCCTCTATGGTGACCCCATGGCTATTCGTGAAACAGTCGGCGTCGACGGAACGCCCCTCGTCTACTCGGTGACCGGTGACCCCGACGCGCGGGCCCTGGTACTCCTGCACGGTTGGGCGCAGTCCTCGAAGTGCTGGGGCCCCGGGGTGCTCGACGAACTCGCGGCCCGCTACCGCGTCATCGCCGTCGACCTCCGCGGACACGGCTACTCGGGTGCGCCCGACACCGGCTACGACGACTCCGCGGTCTGGGCCGGGGACGTCGACGCGGTGCTCACGGCCGAAGGTGTCGCGTCCGGCGCCGTGCTCCTCGGCTGGTCCTACGGCGGCCTAGTGATCTGCGACTACCTGGCGTCGCACGGCACGTCCGCCGTCGACGGTGTGGTCCTCGTCGGAGCCATCACCAGCATCGGTCGCGGGGAGGCAGGCGGCAAGGTCGGCGAGGCGATGCGCGCGGCGATCCCCGGCGCGATGTCCGAGGAGCCGCGCGAGGCGATCCGCGCGCTGGGCGCGTTCGGCAACGCGCTCACCGGACCGCCGGAAGGCAAGGGCGCACAGTCGCAGGCGCTGTTCGGGGCCAGCCTCGCCACCCCGCCCCGGGTGCGGGCCGCACTCTTCAACCGGTCCGCGAGCCACGACGACCTGCTCCGGTCCCTCGACGTGCCGGTGCTCGTCCTGCACGGCACCGAGGACTCCGTCGTCGATGTCTCGGCTGGTAGGCACGCTGCAGAACTGATCCAGCAGGCGCGGGCGTCGTTCTGGGAAGGCTGCGATCACGGACCGTTCGTGGAGGATCCCGAGAGGTTCGTGAAGGAGGTCGGCGAGTTCGTCGACAACCTCGGTTAAAGGGGCCGATCGGTGAGGGAGCACTATGGAGTGGTGACGCCCATGCACAACTCGCGCCCCCGCAGGGTGGCCGTCCTCTCGGTCCACACCTCACCACTGGCGCAGCCCGGTACCGGCGATGCGGGCGGAATGAACGTCTACGTGCTGCAGTCCGCCATCCAAATGGCGCGTCGCGGCGTCGAGGTGGAGATCTTCACCCGGGCCACGTCGTCCGCCGACGCACCGGTCCAGGAAGCGGCGCCGGGGGTCCTCGTCCGGAACGTCGTAGCGGGCCCGTTCGAGGGGCTGGACAAGCAGGATCTGCCCACCCAGCTCTGCGCGTTCGTCGCCGGGGTGCTCCGCGAGGAGGCCCGCCACGAACCGGGCTACTACAACCTGGTGCACTCGCACTACTGGTTGTCGGGGCAGGTCGGCTGGCTCGCCCGCGACCGTTGGGGTGTGCCGCTCGTGCACACCGCGCACACGCTCGCCGCGGTCAAGAATCTGTCGCTGGCCGACGGTGACACTCCCGAACCGGCCGCCCGCCAGATCGGCGAGCAGCAGGTGGTGGCCGAGTCCGACCGGCTCGTGGCCAACACCACCGAGGAATCCGATCAGCTGGTCCGCCATTACGGCGCCGACCCGAACCGGATCGACGTGGTGGCGCCCGGCGCAGATCTGACGCGGTACCGGCCGGGCGACCGGGCCGCCGCCCGGGCGAAGCTGGGGCTCGACCCGCGCGAGACCGTCGTGACGTTCGTCGGACGCATCCAGCCGCTCAAGGCGCCCGACGTCCTGCTCCGTGCCGCCGCCGAACTGATCGCCCGAGATCCCGAATCGACACTGCGGGTGCTCGTGGTCGGCGGTCCGTCCGGTTCCGGGCTGGCCCGGCCGGACGCGTTGATCGAACTCGCGTCCTCGCTCGGCATCGCCGCGCGGGTGACGTTCCTCCCGCCGCAGGCGCCCGATCGGCTCGTCGACGTGTACCGGGCTTCGGATATCGTTGCGGTGCCGAGTTATTCGGAGTCGTTCGGGCTGGTGGCCATCGAGGCGCAGGCCTGTGGCACGCCGGTGATCGCCGCGAACGTGGGCGGTCTCGGCGTCGCCGTCCGGAACGGCGAGACCGGGCTTCTCGTGGACGGGCACCGCACCGAGGACTGGGCGACGGCGTTGCAGTCGCTGGTCTCGGAGCCCGGCAGGCTCGCCGCACTTGCCGCCGAGGCTCCGCGTCACGCGGAGAATTTCTCCTGGGAACACACCGCCGACGGACTCCTCGAGAGCTATCGGATGGCGACCGTCAACTACAACTACGGACACGGCCCCAGCGAATTCTCCCCGCGTCGCGGACGCGGACTGTGGAAGCTGCGCAGGGCCGGGGGAGTGCGCGCATGAGCGAGCTGGCCGACGTGATCGAGTCCGCCCTGACCGAACGTGAGATGGACTTCACGAGGAAGGACTCGACGCACTTCATCGTCGAGTTGCCCGGCGAGCGCAAGCTCAAGACCACCACGCTCCTGACTGTCGGCAAGCACGGTCTGCGCGTCGAGGCGTTCGTCTGCCGCAAACCCGACGAGAACTTCGAAGGCGTCTACAAGTACCTGCTGCGGCGCAATCGCCGGCTGTACTCGGTGGCGTACACGATCGACAAGATCGGCGACATCTACCTGGTCGGTCAGATCGCCGAGCACGCGGTGACCGCGGACGAACTGGACCGGATTCTCGGGCAGGTGCTCGAGGCGGCCGACGGCGACTTCAACACCCTCCTCGAGCTCGGTTTCGCCGGTTCCATCAAGCGTGAGTGGGAGTGGCGTGTCTCACGCGGGGAGTCACTGGCGAACCTGAAACCGTTCGAGCATCTCATCGAGGATTCGCAGGCCTGAGTGCTGTCGACCGCGCGCGGACCGGAAATACGCGCGGGTAGAGTTGCGCCGAGCTTGTGACTGTTGTCACAGGTTAGGTACATGTGTCTGATGTTCACAGAAACTTGTACCGACAACTGCTGCTGCAACACTTCGAGGGAGAGGCCCCAGTGAGCTTCAAGAGCCCGTTTCCGGACGTCGAGATTCCGAACCTCAGTGTCTACGATTTCCTTTTCGGCCACGTCGACCCGGCGGATGGGGACCGGCCCGCGCTGATCGACGGTGCCTCCGGCGCGGTCACCACGTACCAGTCCCTGGTCGCCCAGATCAACGGGGTGGCCGGGGCGCTGGCCGCCCGCGGTCTCGCGGTCGGTGAGGTGGTGGGGTTGCATTCGCCGAACGTTCCGGCGTTCGCGTCGGTGTTCCACGGGATCCTGCGGGCCGGTGGTGTCGCGACCACGATCAACGCCCTGTACACCGCGGAGGACATCGCCAAGCAGCTCACCGACTCGAAGGCGAAGTTCCTGTTCACCGTCTCCCCGCTGCTGCCGCAGGCCGAGGATGCGGCGGCGAAGGTCGGGATCCCGGTGGAGAACGTGATCGTCCTCGACGGCGCCGACGGGCACCCGTCGCTGACCGATCTGCTGGCCGAGGGCGCACCGGCGCCGGAGGTGTCGTTCGATCCGGCGACCCAGCTGGCGGTGCTGCCGTACTCGTCGGGGACCACCGGCCGGCCGAAGGGGGTGATGCTCACGCATCGCAACCTGGTGGCGAATGTGTGTCAGATCAACCCGCGGATGGGCATCGGCGCCGACGACAAACTGCTGGCGGTGCTGCCGTTCTTCCACATCTACGGGATGACGGTGCTGCTGAACGCGGCCCTGTTCAACCGGGCGAGTTTGGTGACGATGCCGAAGTTCGACCTGGTCGAGTTCCTTTCGATCGTGTCCGGGCAGCAGTGCACGTATGTGTTCATCGCCCCGCCGGTGGCGGTGGCGTTGGCCAAGCATCCGCTGGTCGACGATTACGACCTGTCGAGCGTGCATTCGATCTTCTCCGGCGCCGCCCCGCTGGATCAGGAACTGGGCAAGGCCGTCGCGAACCGGCTCGGGTGCCGGGTGCGGCAGGGGTACGGGATGTCGGAGATGAGCCCGGTCTCGCATGCGATTCCGTTCGACCGTGACGACATCGCGCTGGATTCGGTGGGTCCGTCGATCGCGAACATGGAGTGCAAGCTGGTCGACCCGGGCACCGGGGAGGAGGTCGCCTACCCGGCGGCGGGGGTCAGCGCACCGGGTGAGTTGTGGTGCAAGGGCCCGAACATCATGGCCGGGTACCTCGGCAACGACGAGGCCACCGCGGAGACCCTGGATGCGGACGGGTACCTGCACACCGGGGACATCGCGACCGTCGACTCCGAGGGGGTGGTGACGATCGTGGACCGGATGAAGGAGCTGATCAAGTACAAGGGGTACCAGGTGCCGCCCGCCGAGTTGGAGGCGTTGCTGTTGACGCACCCGCAGATCGCCGACGCCGCCGTCATCGGGGTTCTCGACGACGAGGGTGAGGAGGTGCCGAAGGCGTTCGTCGTCCGCCAGCCCGGTGCCGACTTGGACGAGGCCGCGGTCATCGCGTTCGTCGCCGAGCGGGTGTCGCCGCACAAAAAGGTCCGCAAGGTCGAGTTCATCGACCTGGTGCCGAAGTCCGCCGCGGGCAAGATCCTCCGCAAGGATCTCCGGGCAAGCGAGGCCGACCGGAGCTGACGGCAGGGGTTCACGGCGCGAGGGTTCCGGGAGGCATGCCAGGATGAACGGCATGAGTACCGGAACCCTTGTGCTGCTCCGCCACGGCGAGAGCGAATGGAATGCGCTCAACTTGTTCACCGGCTGGGTGGACGTCCACCTGACCGATAAGGGCATCGCCGAGGGCAAGCGCGCCGGCGAATTGCTGCTCGAGCACAACCTGCTCCCCGACGTGCTCTACACGTCGCTGCTGCGCCGCGCGATCAGCACCGCCAACATCGCGCTCGACACCGCCGACCGGCACTGGATTCCCGTCACCCGCGACTGGCGTCTCAACGAGCGCCACTACGGTGCCCTGCAGGGACGCAACAAGGCGCAGGTCAAGGAGAAGTACGGCGACGAGCAGTTCATGCTGTGGCGCCGCAGCTACGACACCCCGCCGCCGCCGATCGAGGCCGGCAGCGAGTACAGCCAGGACACCGATCCCCGCTACGCGAACCTCGATGAGGTCCCACTGACGGAGTGCCTGAAGGACGTCGTCGTCCGCCTGATCCCGTACTGGGAAGACACCATCTCCGCCGACCTGAAGGCGGGCAAGACCGTGCTGATCACCGCGCACGGCAACTCGCTGCGCGCCCTCGTCAAGCACCTCGACGGAATCTCCGACGAGGACATCGCGGGCCTGAACATCCCGACGGGCATCCCGCTGCGCTACGACCTGGACGAGAACCTGAAGCCGCTCAACCCCGGTGGCACGTACCTCGACCCAGAGGCCGCTGCCGCGGGCGCCGCCGCGGTCGCGAACCAGGGCGGGAAGTAACCCGTGCGACCGGCCGGACGTCGCGTTCGCGGGACGTCCGGCCAACGGCAGGTTAACTGCGGACGAAGACTCCGGTCGCCGCGTGTGACGTGCGCGGAAATGCCCGGTCCCGGCGTAACCGGCCCGCCGCACGAACGTACGATTCAGGCGTGAGTGTTGTTCAAGCCGTCTTGCTTGCCATCGTGGGCGGCTTCGTCGGTTACCTCGTCGGTGGCGTGCTGATCCCCATGCTGTCCACCCGGCAGGCGCAGCGCATGGAAGAGCAGTCCGGGCTCACGATGTCGCAGGTGCTCGACCTGATCGTGCTGGCATCCGAGAGCGGCATCGCCGTGGTCGACCAGTTCCACGACGTCGTCCTGTTCAACCCCCGCGCGGAGGAGCTGGGCCTGGTGCGGAACCGGCTCGTCGACGACCGGGCGTGGGTGGCGGCGCTCCGGGTCCTCGAAACCGGCGAACCCGTCGAGGTCGACCTGAGTACCAAGAACCCGCAGCGCGGACGCGATCGGATCGCGGTGCGTGGCACCGCACGTCTGCTCAGCAAGGAAGACCACAACTTCGTGGTCCTGTTCGCCGACGACGACTCCGAGCAGGTGCGGATGGAGGCGACCCGCCGCGACTTCGTCGCCAACGTCAGCCACGAGCTCAAGACCCCGGTCGGCGCGATGGGTCTGCTGGCGGAGGCACTCCTCGAATCGGCCGACGATCCCGATTCGGTCCGGCACTTCGGCGAACGCGTGCTCAGTGAATCAGTGCGGCTCGGCAAGATGGTCACCGAACTGATCGCGCTGTCGCGGCTGCAGGGCGCCGAGAAACTGCCCGACCTCGAGGCCGTCTCGGTCGACGAGGTGGTGGACGAGGCGCTGCAGCGTTGCAAGATCTCCGCGGAAGCCGCCGGGATCGCCGTCACCACGGACCACAACAGCGGCTACGAAGTGCTCGGCGACCGCGCCCTGCTCGTCACCGCGCTGTCCAACCTGGTCCAGAACGCCATCGCCTATTCGCCGAAGGGCACCCCCGTCTCGGTGAGCCGGTCGATCCGCGGCGACAACGTGGCGATCTCGGTGACCGACCGCGGCGAAGGCATCGCCAAGGCAGACCAGGAGCGGGTGTTCGAACGGTTCTTCCGCGTCGACAAGGCGCGGGCCCGCGCGACCGGCGGAACGGGGCTCGGCCTCGCGATCGTCAAACACGTGGCCGCCAACCACAACGGATCGATCGACCTGTGGAGCAAGCCCGGAACAGGTTCGACGTTTACCCTGCAGATTCCTGCACACATCGAGACAGTGGACGCCGAGGGCGGAAACGTCGGGAAGAGAGAAACCGGTATGGAGGCCAAGCGATGACAAGTGTGCTGATCGTGGAAGACGAGGAGTCACTGGCCGACCCATTGGCATTCCTGTTACGCAAGGAAGGATTCGAGACGACGATCGTGGGCGACGGACCGTCCGCGCTCGCCGAGTTCGACCGGGCCGGTGCCGACATCGTCCTCCTCGACCTCATGCTGCCCGGCATGAGCGGCACGGACGTCTGCAAGCAGCTCCGCAGCCGGTCCGGTGTCCCCGTCATCATGGTGACGGCACGGGACAGCGAGATCGACAAGGTGGTGGGCCTCGAACTCGGCGCCGACGACTACGTGACCAAGCCGTACTCGGCGCGGGAACTGATCGCCCGCATCCGCGCGGTGCTGCGCCGCGGCGTCGACAGCGAACTCGACGTCGCGCAGGACTCGGCCGTCCTCGAGGCGGGACCGGTCCGGATGGACGTCGAACGTCACGTGGTCCAGGTGAACGGCGAGGCCGTCACGCTGCCGCTCAAGGAGTTCGACCTCCTCGAGTACCTGCTGCGGAACTCGGGCCGGGTGCTCACCCGCGGGCAGCTGATCGACCGGGTGTGGGGCGCGGACTATGTCGGCGACACCAAGACCCTCGACGTGCACGTCAAGCGTCTGCGCTCGAAGATCGAGACCGACCCGGCCAAGCCGGAGCATCTCGTCACCGTCCGCGGCCTGGGCTACAAACTGGAGGCGTGAGCGGACGCCGATCCGCCACAGTTGCACACGAATTCGTCAGCCGCGCAGGAAATTGCCTGTGCGGCTGACGAATTCGTGGGCGTGTGTCAGAACGGGTTGTACACGTAGACGCCGCGAAACGGCGCCGAGATGATCTGCGTGATGGCGTGCTCGCGACCCTGGTCGTCGAACTGCCTGCAGTAGACCGCGACGTAGTGTCCGTCGCCCTTGCACTCGATGACCCGGCCGGTGCCGTACGGGCTCAGCACAATTGCCCGGTCACCCTTGTCGCCGAAGGCACCCGGATCGAACGGTGCGACGAAGTTGGCCGTCTTGTCGTAGAAGGTGTTCCAGTCCGGGGTCGGCTGGGCGGACGCGGTCGGCGCGAGGGCGAGCGTCGCGGCGGCGGTCAACAGGGCACCGGTCAGAATTCGAGCGAACATGATCTCTCCTGTCATGGCTGTGCCCGGAATGGGGCCGTGACGGGTAAATCGACCGGTGGGTCTGATGCGTTACTCGGCAGCCTTCTTCTGCGCCGCGGCGGTGGCGGGATGGACAGCGACGAGGCCGAGGCCGGCCCTGCGTTTGCACATCTTCGCCAGCTCCGAGTACGCGGCCTTGCCGAGCAGTTCCGTCAGCTCGGGTGCGTACGACTGCCAGACGGCCTTGGCGCCCACGTGGGCGTCGGGGGAGCCCGAGCAGTACCAGTCCAGGTCCGAGCCGCCCTCGCCCCAGCCGCGCCGGTCGTACTCGCTGATGGTGGTCTTGAGGATCTGCTCGCCGTCCGGGCGTTCGACCCACTCCTGAGTGCGGCGGATCGGGAGCTGCCAGCACACGTCGGGCTTGACCTCGAGTGGTTCGATTCCGCGCTTGAGTGCCATCGAGTGGAGCGCGCAACCGACGCCGCCCTCGAAGCCGGGGCGGTTCAGGAAGATGCAGGCGCCCTGATACCGGCGGGTGCGCAGCGCGGGCTCGTCCTCGAGGTCGTCCTCCTCGACGTAACCCTTCTTGCCGAGACCCTTCTCCATGAACTGCCAGTCCGCGGGTGTGAGCATCTTCACTGACCGGTTCAGCTTCTCCAGGTCCTCCTCGTCGGAGAGGAACGCGCCGTGGGAACAGCAACCGTCGTCGGGCCGGTCGCCGATGATGCCCTGGCAGGCGGGGGTGCCGAACACGCAGGTCCAGTGCGAGAGCAGCCACGTCATGTCCGCGGCGATGATGTGCTCGGCGTTGTCGGGATCGGGAAACTCGACCCATTCACGAGCGAAGTCGAGGGGTACTTCCGGGCTGGGCGTCATCTTGTGTGAACGCCCTGCTTTACGTGCTGTCACAAAGCCCGACGGTAGACCCAGTACCGTGTCAATGTGCGACTAGGGGTACTCGACGTCGGAAGCAACACCGTCCATCTTCTCGTAGTGGACGCCCACAGGGGCGGCCACCCCACACCGATGAGTTCGACCAAGTCGACTCTGCGGTTGGCCGAGAACACCGACGACCGGGGTGACATCACCCCCCAGGGTGCGGATCGCCTGGTGTCGACGGTGTCAGACTTCGCCAGCATCGCGAAGACGTCGGGGTGCGGTGAGCTCATGGCGTTTGCCACCTCCGCCGTGCGCGACGCCAACAATTCGGACGCCGTGCTCGAGCGAGTGCACACCGAGACCGGGGTGGCACTCGAGGTTCTGTCGGGTGTCGACGAGGCCCGGCTGACGTTCCTCGCCGTGCGCCGCTGGTTCGGGTGGAGCGCGGGCCGCATCCTGAACCTCGACATCGGAGGCGGATCCCTCGAGCTGACGGCGGGTGGTGACGAGGACCCGGACGTCGCGCTGTCGCTGCAACTCGGCGCGGGACGGCTCACCCGGGACTGGCTCGAAGCCGACCCGCCGGGCAAGCGTCGGGTGGCCGTGCTGAGGGATTGGCTGGACGCCGAACTGACCGTCCCGTCCAAGGAACTGCGCGCGGCGGGGCAGTGGGATCGGGCCGTCGGCACGTCCAAGACGTTCCGCTCGCTGGCCCGGCTGACGGGCGCGGCGCCCTCCGGCGCGGGCCCGCGGGTCAAGCGCACCCTCACCGCCAGCGGTCTCAGGCAACTCATAGCTTTCATTTCGCGGATGACGGCCTCGGACCGTGCAGAATTGGAAGGGGTGAGCTCCGACAGGTCGCAGCAGATCGTGGCCGGAGCACTCGTTGCGGAGGCCAGCATGAGAGCACTGGGCGTGGAAGAACTGGAAATCTGCCCCTGGGCTCTGCGTGAGGGTTTGATCCTCCGCAAGCTCGATACGGAAATGGGCGGTGAATTGATGGTGGGTGCTCGATGACCGAGGACAGTCAGCAGATCTCTGTTTCAGAGCTGCTCAAACGCAACGGACAGCAGGTGGAGTCCCGGGGCGGGCGGCGTCGTCGCGGCGTCAAGGGGGGAATCTCCGTTGCCGAGCTGACCGGTGAAATTCCGGTGGTTCGGGATCCGTCCGATTCGCGGGCACTCGAACCCGAACCCGAACCGGAATCTGCCGCGCCCGAGCCGCCGCGCACCACCGCACCGGCGGCGCCGTCCGTGCGTGCCGACGGGCGCACCGCAGCATTCAAGGCTCCCGTCGACGACGAAGACGATGACGACGAGCCCATCGCCAGTCGCCCCGCCGGTCGTGGCCGCGGAGTGGTGTCGGGTGGGACGTCGCGTGATCACCAGGGAACCTGGGTCAGCCGCTCCGTCCAGAAGGAACGGCCGGCGCCCGAGGCCGCCGCGTCCGCACCGGCGCCCACCGTGGCCGCCCCGGTCGTGAAGAAGCCGGAGCCTGCGCCGACCGTCGCCGCTCCCCGCGTGAAGCCGGCGCCGAAGCCCGACACCCCGGCCAAGGCCGAACCGGCGGCGAAGTCCGCAGCGCCTGCCAAGCCCGCCGCGCCTGCCAAGCCCGAGGTGCCGGCGAAAACGGAGGCGCCGGTGAAAACCGGAACCGCAACGAAGGCCGGTCCCGCAGCGCCGACGAACGGCGCGTCGAAGTTCGTCGAGACGCCGAAGCCCGAGCCTCCCGCCAAGGCGAAGCCGGAACCCGCGCTACTGTCCGGCTCGACTCTGGCCGGTGACCTGATGCGGCAGTCCCGGGACTCGGACGCGGCGAACGCGGGCGAGGAGACGGACCTCATCGAGGCCGCCACCGACGACGCGGACACCGAGAAGCGCGAGGGCGACGCGCAGAAGCCCGAGAGCCCTCGCCGTTCCCGCAAGGAGGCGAAGGCAGAGAAGGCCGAGGCCGCGAAAGCGGAGAAGGCGGGCAAGCAGGACGAGGCAGGCGAGAACTCCACCCGCGAGTGGGCCGTCCTCATCGGTCAGGGCGTCGTAGCCGTGATCGCCGGGGCCCTGCTCTTCAAGGGTTTCGAGAAGCTGTGGGACGTCTTTCCGTGGGTCGCGCTGATTCTGGCGCTGCTCGTCATCGTGGGACTGGTCGCGATGGTCCGCATCCTGCGTCGCACCGACGACATCACCAGCTTCGTGATCGCCGTCGTGGTCGGGATGATCGTCACTCTGGGGCCGTTAGCCTTCATGCTTGCGTCGGGCTGAGTTGCTCATGGTCGGGGACAGTGGGCACGGGCAGGTTCGACCGTCACCGCGCGGGCGGAAGGTACTGGTGGGCCTGTCGACGGCCTCGGTGTACCCGGAGAACACGGAGGCTGCGTTCCGGTATGCGGCCGATCTGGGATACGACGGCGTCGAACTGATGGTGTGGGCCGAATCGGTCAGCCAGGACATCGGGGCCGTTGCCGGGCTGGTGCGCAGGTACGCGATTCCGGTCCAGGCGATCCACGCGCCGTGCCTGCTCATCTCGCAGCGGGTGTGGGGTGCCGACCCGGTCGCGAAGCTGGAGCGTTCCGTCCGCACCGCCGAGTCGCTCGGGGCGACGAGTGTCGTGGTGCACCCCCCGTTCCGCTGGCAGCGCCGGTACGCCGAGGGATTCGCCGATCAGGTGGCCGAACTGGAACAGCGCAGCGATGTGGTCGTCGCGGTGGAGAACATGTTCCCGATGCGGGCGGACGGTTTCTTCGGCAGCAAGGAGAGGTCCGCGCAGCGGCTCCGGAAGCGGGGCGGACCGGGTGCGGCGCTGTCGGCGTTCAGCCCGTCCTACGACCCCACCGATTCGGGACACGCCCACTACACCCTGGATCTGTCCCACACGGCCACGGCCGGAATGGACGCGATGAAGCTGGCGGAGCGTATGGGGGAGGGCCTCGCGCATCTTCACCTCGCCGACGGTCGGGGCGCGTCGATGGACGAGCACCTGATCCCCGGCCACGGCGCCCAGCCGTGCGCGCAGTTGTGCCGTCATCTCGTCGACACCGGATTCGACGGGCAGGCGGTGATCGAGATCAACACGCAGAACGCCCGGACGCAGCGGGAACGGTCCTCGATGCTCGCGCAGGCGCTGGCGTTCGCCCGGGAGCACCTCGAACCGGGTCGCGCCGCCTCGGGGTCGTCGCGCAGCCACTCCGGTGGCGATCACGACGACACCTGAGATATCTGCCGCGTCCCTGCTGCGGTAAGCTCGTCGCCATATTGGATAGTTTTAGTATCTAGTGCTGGGGTATCCGAGGTCGAGAGTCGACGAGCCGAAGGAGGGGCCGTGCGCGTTTCCGAGTTGGTCGCCCGTACCGGCGTTCCGCTCGCGACGGTGAAGTACTACCTGCGCGAAGGTCTGCTGATGCCGGGCGAGGCGACGAGCGCCACCCAGGCCCGGTACGGCGAGAAGCACGTCGAGCGGCTGGGCCTCGTCAAGGCGCTGGCCGGAGCCGGACTCCCGATTCCGCGCATCCGGGAGATCCTCCGGCTCGTCGACCATCCCCACGGCTCGCTGTTCGAGGTGCTCGGCGAGGCCATCGCGCAACTCCCGCCCTACCTCGACGCCTCCGACGACGACACGGACGAGTTCCCGCGGGCACGCGCCGTCCTCGACAGGCTCGGGCAGGTGTACGACCCGCGGTACGTCGCGGTCGGCCAGCTCGAACGCGCGCTCGAGGGGCTCGAAGAAGCAGGCATCCCGATGACCGAGGAGCGGCTCGAGGCCTACGGGCGGCACGTGCGCGGAATCGCCGAGATCGACATCGGACTCATGCCCACCGAACCGGCCGAGGACGCGATCCGCTACGCGGTGCTCGGCACGGCGATCTACGAGCCGGTGATCGCCGCGATGCGCCGCCTCGCACACCAGGACGTCGCGCAGAAGCGTCTCCGCAACCCCGAAGAACAGGATCAGCAGTGAGCTCAACTCCCTTCCGCGACCTCAACGTCCTCACCGCTGCCGGTGACGGGACCTATCAGGCGTCGATCGACCCGATCTGGACGATCGGCCCCAAGGTGCACGGCGGTTCGATGATGTCGCTCTGCGCGGCCGCGGCCCGCAGGCGACTGCTCGACGAGAACGGCGACGCCGAGCTGTCCCGGGTGCAGCCCCTCGCGGTCGGTGCCAACTACCTGTCCGCTCCCGATCCCGGCGAGGTGACACTGTCGACGACGCTGCGCAAGCAGGGCAAGCAGGTGTCGTTCGTCGACGTGGAGCTGACGCAAGGCGACCGCGTGGCCGTGCACGCGTCGGTCACGCTCGGTGTCCCCGACGTAGGGGAGCCGCAGTACAACGGCGACCACGCCCTGTCCCAGCTCCCGGTGGAACCGCCCGCCGATGCCGTCGTCCTCACGGCCGACCATCCGATGGGGCAGATCGTCCACGTGTCGCAGGGCTGCGACATGCGGGTCGACGGGACGTCAGCGCACTTCCTGACCGGCAACCAGGGCGAACCCGAGGTGCGCATGTGGGTGCGACCGCGCGCGGGCGACGAGGACGATCCCGACACGGCGGCCCTGTTCGCAATCATGACCGGAGACATCAGCGCCCCCGTGACGATGAACCGCGGCATGTTCGGCTGGGCGCCCACGGTGCAGCTGACCACCTACCTGCGCAGGCAGCCGGCACCGGGATGGCTGCGCGTGATGGCCAGCAGCACGGTGCTCGGCGGCGCGTGGTTCGAGGAGGACCACACCGTCCTCGACTCCACCGGGGCGATCGTCGTGCAGAGCCGGCAATTGGCGATGATCCCCCGCTAGGAAGGCGCCGTAGAGCGTCGTGGCAGGCTGTTCGGCATGACGAGAATTGCGGTAATCGGAGGCGGCAAGATCGGCGAGGCCCTCATCTCGGGGCTTCTGCAGGCAGGTCACGCCGTCAAGGATCTGGTGGTGGCCGAGCAGCATCCGGCGCGCGCCGACGAGCTGGCCGCGGCGTACTCGGTGCGCGTCACCACCCCCTCCGACGCCGCCGAAGGCGCCGACGTCATCGTGATGGCCGTCAAGCCGGGCGACGTCGAGGCCGCGCTCACCGAGGTGTCCAAGGTGGAACTCGACGGCGAGCGCGAGCAGCTGCTCGTGTCGCTCGCCGCCGGTATCCCCACCGCCTTCTACGAGACGAGACTGCCCGCCGGGTTCCCGGTGGTCCGGGTCATGCCCAACACGCCCATGCTGGTCGGTGAGGGCGTCAGCGTGCTCGCACCCGGCAGGCACGTGAAGAAGGAGCACCTCGAACTGGTGCGCGGCGTCCTGTCGTCGGTCGGCAAGGTCGTCGTCGTCCCCGAATCGCAGATCGATGCCGTCACCGCCGTCTCCGGCTCCGGTCCGGCCTATTTCTTCCTGGTCGCCGAGGCCATGATCGACGCGGGCGTCGGGCTCGGACTGACCCGGGCGACCGCATCCGAACTGGTCGTGCAGACCATGGTCGGCTCCGCAGCCATGCTCGACAGGTCGGGGGAGAGCGCAACCGAACTTCGTGCCGCCGTGACTTCGCCCGGCGGAACCACCGCGGCGGCGATCCGCCGGCTGGAAGGAAACGGGCTCCGAACAGCTTTTTTCGACGCTCTCGAAGCCGCGAAAATTCGTTCCGCCGAACTCGGCACGTCAACCGAATGAATATTCGATTGCCCACACCCGTCGCAGTAACCCCATCCGTCCCGCTAAGCTCGAAGTAGCACGTGCGTGTCTGTTCCGCCGGAGGGGAAGCCGGCGGCGCGAGACGTGCCGGAGGTAAGTGGTTGATGACGTCTGCAAAAAAGCCGTCCAAGGGCTCGGCCCCGGACGGACAACCGGCACTGGCCGGAACGCAATTTCTCACCGTCGCCGAGGTAGCGACGCTGATGAGAGTGTCCAAGATGACTGTGTATCGGTTGGTGCACAGCGGCGAACTGCCCGCCGTCCGTGTGGGCCGCTCGTTCAGAGTGCATGCGAAAGCAGTGCACGACTACCTCGAAACCTCGTACTTCGACGCCGGTTGACCGATCGGCACGAAGAGGGTCACCTCGGTTTCGCCGGTAGCGGTGCGACCTAGTTTTCAGGGAGAGGACCCGCACCGGTACGATTAGCGACTGTCGTACCAGCCAGCTGGTGTCGTAAGGCGCTGAGCTAGTTAAAACGAGGCCCAGGCGCCAGAGCGGCGCAGGCGTACGTGACCGGCGTGCGCAGGAACGCTAGAGAAGAACGTGAGGGACACCCGCTATGGGTTCAGTGATCAAGAAGCGACGCAAGCGCATGTCGAAGAAGAAGCACCGCAAGCTGCTTCGCCGCACCCGAGTGCAGCGCAGGAAACTCGGTAAGTAAAGAGTTGCGTCTGGATGCCCGTCACCTCCGGTGGCGGGCATCCGTCGTTTCGCCGACCCCTCCGCGTATTGGGCGGCCGACCAATTGTCGTTGTGCTGAGCGCCATCCCCCTCCTGCACGTATCGTTGACGTCACTCGCTACGTGATCGGGGGTCCTAGTGGTTGTGAGTGACGGAGACTGTACTACGCGAACGGCGGTGCCGCGCGTCGTGCTGGTCACCGGGGCAAGCAGGTTTCTGGGTGGGTACCTGGTCACCCGGCTCGCTCAGAATCCGGACATCGAGCGGGTCATCGCGGTGGACGCGGTGTCGCCGAGCAAGGACATGCTGCGCCGCATGGGCCGCGCCGAGTTCGTGCGCGCCGACATCCGGAATCCCTTGATCGGCAAGGTCATTCGCAACGCCGAGGTCGACACTGTCGTGCACGCGTCGACGCTGGCGCGCCCGCCGAAGTCGGGCAGTCGCGCGGCCATGAAGGACATGAACGTCATCGGCGCGATGCAGTTGTTCGCCGTCTGCCAGAAGGCGCCGACGGTCCGGAAGGTCGTGCTGCGCTCGGCCTCCGTGGTGTACGGCTGCAGCGCCAAGGACCCGGCCAAGTTCACCGAGGAGATGAGTGCCCGGCGGCGTCCCGCGGGCGCCTACGCACGGGACTGCATCGAGATCGAAGGATATCTGCGCGGAATGGGGCGCAGGCGCCCCGACATCGCCGTGTCGATTCTCCGCCTCGCACCGCTGGTCGGGCCCCGCCTCAACGCGACCGTCGCGCAGTACCTCACCTCACCGGTGGTGCCGACCATTCTCGGACGCGACGCACGCCTGCAGGTGCTGCACGAGGAGGACGCGCTCGCCGCACTGGAACGGGCCACGGTGTCGGGTCCGGCGGGCACGTTCAACGTCGCCGGCGACGGCGTGGTCATGATGTCCCAGGCCATCCGTCGCGCCGGGCGGATCGAGGTCCCGATGCCGTTCGGGTTGTTCCGCAACGTCGGACGTGCGCTGATGGGTCCGGTGATGCGGTCGTACACCACCGAGCAACTCGAGTACTTCCACTTCGGTTGCGGACTCGACACCACCCGCATGCGAAGCGAACTATCCTTCGAGCCACGGTGGACCTCGATGCAGGCGCTCGACGACTTCGCTCGCGCGGCAGGCGTCAAGCCGATCATCAAGAACGAATGGGTCGACGCAGCAGAAAACGCACTACTCGCTCTTACCGGCACGGCGAAAGGGGAGAGGTGAACGAAGTGGCGAAGGTCATTCCGTTGCACGGTGCGACAGCCGCGCGCGGGGCCGCTATCGGACGATCGAGGCGTGAGCAGAGCGAGAGCCGACATCCGTCCGCGATGCCTCCACCCGCCGTGATCACCCCACCCGAGCCCGTCACCGAGTCTTCGGCCGTCGACGCCGTCCGCAACGCCCTGGCCGAGCAGATCGTCAACACCGCCGAGTTCGTGCGCCGCCGGCTGTCGGGTGACTATCACGTCGACGACTTCGGCTACGACCCGCACTTCGCCGAGAACGTGTGGCTCCCGATCCTGCGGCCGCTGTTCGACAAGTGGTTCCGCGTCGAGGTCAGCGGTCTGGAGAACATCCCGTCGACCGGTGGCGCGCTGGTGGTCGCCAACCATGCCGGTGTCCTGCCCATCGACGGTCTGATGACGTCCGTTGCCGTCCACGACCATCACCCCGCGCATCGCCCGCTGCGGATGCTGGCCGCCGATCTGGCCTTCGAGATGCCGCTGGTCGGCGGTGTCGCCCGCAAGGCCGGGCACACCCTCGCGTGCCACCCGGACGCCGTGCGCCTCCTGCAGGACGGGGAGGTCGCGGCCGTGTTCCCCGAAGGTTTCAAGGGCATCGGCAAACCGTTCAGCGAACGCTACAAGCTGCAGCGGTTCGGCCGCGGCGGTTTCGTGTCCGCCGCCATGCGGACCGGTGCGCCCATCATTCCGTGCTCGATCGTCGGGTCCGAGGAGATCTACCCGAAGATCGGCGAACTGGGGACGCTCGCCCGGCTGCTGGGGATGCCGTACTTCCCGGTGACCCCGCTGTTCCCGCACTTCGGACCGCTCGGCCTCGTTCCGCTGCCGTCGAAGTGGTACATCGAGTTCGGCAAGCCGATCGTCACCGACACCTACGACGCGGCGGCGGCCGACGATCCGATGGAACTGTTCGAGGTCACCGACCACGTCCGGGAGACCATCCAGCAGACGCTCTACCGGCTCCTCGCGAAGCGCCGCAACGTGTTCCTCGGCTGAATCGTTGAACCGGCGGCTCAGGCCGCCTGTTCGCGGCGGCGCGCGACGATCGCGGCGAGTGCGCCGCCGGCAGCGCCGAGGAGCAGCGCCGTGGGGACGCCGATCTTGGCGGCCTTGCGTCCGGTCCGGAAGTCGCGGATCTCCCAGCCCCGGTTCTTGGCGAGCTCGCGCAGATCGGTGTCGGGGTTGATCGCGACGGCCGTGCCGACGAGCGACAGCATCGGTACGTCGTTGTGACTGTCCGAGTACGCGGTGCAGCGCTTGAGGTTGAGCCCCTCGCGGACGGCCAGGGCGCGCACGGCGTGCGCCTTGCCGAGGCCGTGCAGGATGTCGCCGACCAGACGCCCCGTGAACATCCCGTCCTCGCTCTCGGCCACCGTGCCGAGGGCACCAGTGAGGCCGAGGCGTTTCGCGATGACCTGGGCCAGCTCCACCGGGGTCGCGGTGACGAGCCACACCTGCTGACCGGCGTCGAGGTGCATCTGCGCCAGTGCCCGGGTGCCGGGCCAGATCTTGTCGGCGATCACCTCGTCGTAGATCTCCTCACCGAGCCGGGCGAGCTCGGCCGTCGACCGTCCGGAGACGAAGGAGAGGGCCTTCTCCCGGCCGGAGGCGACGTCGTCGCTGCTCTCCTTGCCGGTGATGCGGAACTTGATCTGCTTCCACGCGAAGTCGACGAGGTCGGACGTCTTCAGGTACTTGCGGGCCGCGAGTCCGCGGGCGAAGTGGATGATCGAGGCGCCCTGGACCATCGTGTTGTCGACGTCGAAGAACGCGGCCGCCGTGAGGTCGAGGGGAACGTCGTGTTCCACCACCTCGGTATCCTCGCCGGACGCGACGTGAAGTGCGAGGGCCGCATCGGCACTCGCCTCACCTGCGACGTTGGCACGTACCTCGGCTTCGCTGGGTCCCAGCGGATTCCTGAACTGGCGTCGGCCCGGGAGGATGATCCCCGCCAGACCTGAACCGAAACCCGTGCCGTTCGGTAGTGATCGCGCAGGCACTCGCACCTCCCGTATCGCAGAAGCCTCTGGGAGCAGCCTATCCCCCGAATCGGGGACGGGGCGGGTGGATGGCCGTGCAGGGGGGACTGTGTGACGTTCATCTCCGAGTTGATTGGCGTCTGTGGACCCCGAAACGGCACAGTGACTCCACCGGACGCGTCGAAAGGAAGTGGCGAGGCATGAGCACGAACGGACACGAGGTGACGCTTCTCACGAGGGCGGGGTGCGGTGCGTGCGCGCCGGCCCGCGAGCGGCTGCTGGTGGTGTGCGAGGAGTTCGGGCTGGAACTGACGTGCATAGACGTCGACGAGGCGGCGGCCACGGACCCCGAATTGCGGGCCGAATTCGGCGACCGATTGCCGGTGGTATTGCTCGACGGACGTGAGCACAGTTACTGGGAGGTCGACGAAGAGCGCCTTCGCTCGGATTTACGCAAGTAAGGGAACCCTAAAAGGGGGATCTTCCGATGCCGTGCAGGTAGGACCGCATGTCGCGCAGTCGCAGCGACTTTGTGCATGGGTTCACAAGCAGTTACCGTGGTGTGAACAATTCCCCGGAGCATCGTGAAGAACGGCATCGAATGCCGGTCGGACGAGGAGCCAACGACGTGACCGAAACGCACCAGACGCATGGGTCTGTGGCCCCTGGCGTCACGGGGGCGGTCGGGCAGTCTGTGGTCGGGTCTCCGGCCCCCTCGGTCGCCGGCGCGGCTCCGCTCCCCGAATCGCGGGACATCCCCCAGGCTACGGTGACGCGCCTCGCGACGTACCTGCGGGTCCTCGGAGTGCTGACGGAACGCGGCACGATCATCGTCTCGAGCGAAGAACTCGCCGCCGCTTCCGGTGTCGGTTCCGCGAAGCTCCGCAAGGACCTTTCCTTCCTGGGGCCGAACGGTGTGCGCGGCGTCGGCTACGACGTGACGCGCCTGCGGGCCCGCATCGAGCGAGCACTCGGCCTGGACCGCGGACACAAGGTGGTGCTCGTCGGCGTCGGAAACCTCGGCCAGGCGCTCGCCGGCTACGGCGGCTTCGGCCGTCGCGGGTTCTCCATGGTCGGACTGTTCGACAGCGACCCGGCGCGGGTCGGTGCGCCGGTGGGCGACCTCACCGTGCGGCACGTCGACGAACTCGAACAGGCCTGCGCCGAACTCGAGGCCACCATCGGTGTCATCTCGACGCCCGACGAGGCGGCGCAGGAAGTCGCCGACCGTCTGGTGCGCGCCGGACTGCGCTGCATCCTCAGCTTCTCCCCGACTTCGCTCGACGTCCCCGATCACGTCGAGATGCGCCGCGTCGACCTCGCGGTCGAAATGCAGGTCCTCTCGTTCAACAGCGCACGCAACACGGAATCGGTCCCCACCGCTCCCCGCGTCCGCATCGGACATTCGGCTGTCCCGTCCACCGCACCAAGAAACGGATCAGTGATCGCGCCGTGAGTGTTCTGCTTGTCGGGGTCTCGCACAGGACGGCCCCGGTGCCGGTTCTCGAGCGGGTAGCTGTCACCGACACCGATCGCCCGAAGCTGACGGACAAGCTTCTGGCGTCGTCGCACATCTCGGAGGCGATGATCGTCTCCACCTGCAACCGGGTGGAGATCTACGCCGTCGTCGATGCGTTCCACGGTGCGCTGTCCGAGGTCGGCGAATTGCTTGCCGACCACTCCGGACTGGATCTCACCGATCTGCACCGGCACGCGTACGTCCGCTACAGCGAGGCTGCGGCGGAGCACCTGTTCGCCGTGGCCAGCGGCCTCGACTCGATGGTGATCGGCGAGCAGCAGATCCTGGGGCAGATCAGGACCGCCTACGCGTCGTCCGACGCCCAGCAGGCCGCGGGCCGCACGCTGCACGAACTCGCGCAGCAGGCGCTGCGCGTCGGCAAGCGGGTGCACTCGGAGACGGGCATCGACTCGGCGGGCGCGTCCGTCGTGTCCGTGGCCCTCGACCGGGCTGCCGGCATCGTCGGCGACGGCGGACTGGCCGGACGCACCGCCGTCGTGGTCGGCGCCGGATCCATGGGTGGCCTGTCGGTCGCGCACCTCACGCGTGCCGGGATCGGCCGCATCGTCGTCGTGAATCGCACCAAGGAGCGTGCGGAGCACCTCGCCGACACCGCCCGGTCCAACGGTGTGGAGGCGGATGCCCTCGAGCTGAGTGAACTCCCGGCCGCGATGGCCCAGGCGGACGTCCTCGTGACCTGTACCGGCGCGGTCGGTGCCGTCGTCACGCTCGCGGACACCCACCGGGCGCTGGCACAGCCCGGCCGCGACGCCGAACGCCCCCTCGTCATCTGCGACCTCGGACTGCCTCGCGACGTGGAGCCCGCCGTGTCGGGCCTGCCCGGGGTCACCGTCCTCGACATGGAATCGCTGCAGCGCGATCCCGCCGCAGGCGCCGCCGCATCCGACGCCGACGCCGCCCGGACGATCGTCGCTGCCGAACTCGCCAACTACCTCGCCGGCCAGCGGCTGGCGGAGGTCACGCCGACCGTCACCGCCCTGCGCCAGCGCGCCGCGGACGTGGTCGAGGCGGAGCTGATGCGACTGGATTCGCGTCTGCCCGGACTCGACGACCCCGAGCGCGACGAGGTCGCACGCACCGTGCGGCGAGTGGTCGACAAACTCCTCCACGCTCCCACGGTCAGGGTGAAGCAGCTCGCCTCCGCACCCGGTGGCGACTCCTACGCCGCCGCCCTGCGTGAGCTGTTCGAACTCAGCCCCGGGTCCGTCGAGGCCGTCGCCAAGCCCACCGACCTCGGCGGCGCCACCGACCTGAGCGCCATCGACATCACGGATGGCTTCATCGCCGGCCAGGACCCGCGCCTGCGCCGCTTCGTCACAGACGACAACCATGGGAAGGAATCGCAGGCATGAGCGCCGTCGGCACCCGTACGCTGCGGATCGGAACCCGTGGGAGTGAGCTCGCGACCACCCAGGCCGGAACCGTGCGTGACGCACTGATCTCGGCCGGGCACGACGCCGAGCTCGTCATCATCAAGACCAAGGGCGACCAGTCCATGGAATCGGTGGAGAAGATCGGAGTCGGCGTCTTCACCGCCGAACTCCGGGAAGCGCTCGCCGACGGACGCGTCGACGTGGCCGTCCACTCCTACAAGGACCTGCCGACCGCCCCCGACGAACGGTTCACCATTGCCGCCATCCCGCCGCGCGAGGATCCCCGCGACGCACTCGTGGCCCGCGACGGACTGGTACTCGGTGAACTGCCCGCCGGTTCGAAGGTCGGCACGTCCGCACCGCGGCGCACGTCGCAGCTCCGGGCGCTGGGCCTCGGCCTCGACATCCGCCCGCTGCGCGGCAACCTGCAGCGGCGCCTCGGCAAGGTCGAGTCCGGCGAACTCGACGCCGTCGTCCTCGCCCGAGCGGGCCTGGCGCGGATCGGACGACTGGACCTGATCACCGAGTCCATCGAACCGGTCCAGATGCTGCCCGCACCCGCGCAGGGCGCGCTCGCCGTCGAATGCCTGTCGGCGAACACAGCGCTCGTCGCGATCCTGTCGGAGCTCGACGACCCGAACAGCCGCGCCGCCGTCACGGCGGAACGCGCACTGCTCGCCGAGCTCGAGGCCGGCTGCACCGCGCCCGTCGGCGCCATCGCCGAGGTCGTCGAATCACTCGACGACGACGGCCACATCTTCGACGAACTGTCCGTCCGGGGCTGCGCCGCAGCCATCGACGGTTCCGACGTCATACGCACGGGGGCCGTGGGCTCCCCGGAGAACGCCGAAGAACTCGGCCGCTCCGTCGCGCGTGAGCTTCTCGAGCTCGGTGCGCGGGAGCTGATGAATGTCACCGAGGCCGGTGATGCCGATGTTTGATGTGCGAAGGCCGACTGATCGGCCGATCCGCTTCCTGTACCCATCTCGACACATGATCGCACTGGAGAATTACCGATGAGCCGAGTCCGTAAGAACACCCCCGGACGAATCCTGTTCGTGGGATCCGGACCGGGCGATCCGGCACTGCTCACCGTGCACGCACGGGACGTCCTTGCCGCAGCGACCCTCGCCTTCACCGACCCCGACGTCGACAAGGGCGTCACGGTCCTGGTGGGCACCGACCTGGGCGTCGACGCCGAGACCGGTGAGCCGCTCGCGGAGGTCCGTCCCGCACTGGGTGAGCCGGCGGAGGTCGCGAAGACCCTCGTCCACGAGGCGAAGAACGGCCACGACGTCGTGCGGCTGGTGTCCGGCGACCCGCTGACCACCGACTCCGTGATCGCCGAGGTCACCGCCGTCGCCCGCACCCAGGTGCAGTTCGAGGTCCTGCCGGGCCTGCCGTCCGCGTCCGCCGTCCCGTCCTACGCCGGTATGGCACTGGGGTCGGGACACACCGAGGCCGACGTCCGCGGCGAGGTCGACTGGGCTGCCCTGGCCGCCGCACCCGGACCGCTGGTCCTGCATGCCACGTCGGGTCATCTCGCCGAGACGGCGAGCGCCCTCGTCGAGCACGGCCTGGCTCCGCAGACCCCGGCCGCCATCACGGTCCGCGGCACCACCCGCCAGCAGCGCACCGTGGAGGCAACCCTCGCGACGCTGAACGAGGCCGGTTCCGAACTGGTCGGTTCGCTGGTCGTGACGGTCGGCAAGGTCGTCGCCCAGCGCAACAAGATGTCCTGGTGGGAGTCGCGCGCACTGTACGGCTGGAAGGTCCTGGTGCCGCGCACCAAGGATCAGGCAGGCGAAATGAGCGACCGCCTCGTCACGCACGGCGCCATTCCGATCGAGGTGCCCACCATCGCCGTCGAGCCGCCCCGCAGCCCGGCGCAGATGGAACGGTCCGTGAAGGGCCTCGTCGACGGCCGGTACCAGTGGGTGGTCTTCACGTCCACCAACGCGGTGCGTGCGGTGTGGGAGAAGTTCGAGGAGTTCGGGCTCGACGCCCGCGCGTTCTCCGGCGTCAAGATCGCCTGCATCGGTGAGGCCACGGCCGCCAAGGTGCGCTCGTTCGGAATCAACCCCGAACTCGTGCCCTCCGGCGAGCAGTCGAGCGAAGGCCTGCTGGCCGAATTCGCCCCGTACGACGACGTGTTCGACCCGGTCAACCGGGTTCTGCTGCCCCGCGCCGACATCGCCACCGAGACGCTGGCCGAGGGCCTGCGCGAACGAGGCTGGGAAATCGACGACGTCACCGCCTACCGCACCGTCCGGGCTGCGCCGCCGCCGGCCGAGACCCGCGAGATGATCAAGACCGGTGGGTTCGACGCCGTCTGCTTCACCTCGTCCTCGACGGTGCGCAACCTCGTCGGCATCGCCGGAAAGCCGCACGCGCGCACCCTCGTTGCCTGCATCGGTCCGAAGACCGCCGAGACGGCCATCGAGTTCGGCCTGCGCGTGGACGTGCAGCCGGAGACCGCTCAGGTCGGCCCGCTGGTGGAGGCTCTCGCCGAGCACGCCGCGCGCCTGCGTGCCGAGGGCGCACTGCCCCCGCCGCGCAAGAAGTCCCGCGCTCGGCGATAGGCGCTACGCGCCTGTGCGCCTTTTTGGTTGTTCCCACTACCAAAAAGGCGCACGGGCCCGACGAAGGAGGGCATGTCCTTGTTCCCGACCCACCGACCGCGACGGCTTCGCCGGACACCGGCCCTGCGTCGTCTCGTCGCCGAGACTTCGCTCGAGCCACGGCATCTCGTGTTGCCGATGTTCGTCGCGGACGGTATCGACGAGCCTCGTGAGATCTCGTCGATGCCCGGTGTCTTCCAGCACACACCCGACTCGCTGCGGCGGGCGGCGAGGGAGGCGGTCGAGGCGGGACTCGGTGGACTCATGCTCTTCGGGGTGCCGCGTCCCGACGACAAGGACGCCGAGGGTTCCGGTGCATCCGATCCGGACGGCATCCTGAACCGCGGATTGCGCTGGCTCGCAGACGAAGTCGGCGATGCGACGGTGGTCATGGCGGACACCTGCCTGGACGAGTTCACCGACCACGGTCACTGCGGTGTTCTCGACGCGAGCGGTGCGGTGGACAACGACCTCACACTGCAGCGGTACGTCGACATGGCGGTCGCGCAGGCCGAGGCCGGCGCGCATCTGCTCGGTCCGAGCGGAATGATGGACGGCCAGGTCGCCGCCATCCGCAAGGCACTCGACGACGCGGGCTACGCCGACGTCGGTCAACTCGCGTACTCGGCGAAGTACGCATCGGCGTTCTACGGCCCGTTCCGTGAGGCCGTCGGTTCGTCGTTGCAGGGTGATCGCCGCACCTACCAACAGGATTCGGCCAATCGCCGGGAATCGCTGCGCGAGGTCGACCTCGACATCGACGAGGGTGCCGACATGGTGATGGTGAAGCCGGCGATGTCCTACCTGGACGTCCTGCGCGAGACGGCGGACCGTTCGCCCGTCCCCGTTGCGGCGTATCAGATCTCGGGCGAGTACTCCATGATCACGGCCGCCGCACAGAACGGCTGGATCGACCGGGACGCCGCGATCCTCGAATCGCTGACCAGTATCCGCCGCGCAGGCGCGGACGTCGTGCTGACGTACTGGGCGACCGAAGCGGCCGGCTGGTTGTGATCGTTTCGTCGGCGGATACGGTAGTGCCATGACCCAGCAGTGGCCACCGACACCGCCGCACCAGGCACCGCACCAGCAGGGCCCGTCTCCGCACAATTTGCCGTACCCCCCGCCGGTGCCGCAGCCGAAGCCGGAACGTCCGGCACCGGTCGACGTGGGCACCGCGGCGCAGCTGCTGTGGGCGGTGGCCGGGCTCGGTCTGATCCAGGCGCTGGCCGCGATGGTTCTGGTGGTGGGGGAGAAGTCGACGTTCGTCGACGAACTGATGAACAACCCCAGCGTTACCTCCGGCGAGGTCGATATGAGCCGCGACAGCGTGGAGTCGCTGTTCTACGTGGGTATCGGATTCACGGTCGTCCTCATCCTGATCCTCACCGGGCTGTTCCTCCTGTTCGTGCGTTTCATGCGTAAGGGCCGGAACTGGGCCCGGATGCTGCTCACCATCGCGTGCGTGATGATGGTGGTGTGGACCGTCCCGGTGCTCTTCGGCATCGGATCCGACGGGAGCGGCACCGCGCTCGCTCTGGGCGGCGTGCAGATTCTCCAGGCCGTGGTGGCCGTCGGCGCCGTCGTGCTGATGCACCGCAAGGATTCCAACAGCTACTTCCTGAGGTTGCCCCCCTCCGCCGAGTAGCTTCGATTTGCTCGTGAAATATAAAGATGTACCGTGAAGTACGTCACAAGGGCAGACCGCAGACTTCATTTCGACCGAAGGACTTTTCTCCATGCGCGCTGACGATCGAGCACACGGGTCTCGCAAGGAAGCACTGATGTTCGCCCTCATCGTGGCCTTCGTACTGCTGACCCTGTTGCTCGTCGTGATCCCGGGCGCCCTCTCCTGACGTGCCTCACGTTTTCCTCGCGGGCCACGATGTCGCAGGATGAGCGTGTGAGCGAACCAGCCGTCTTGTTCAGTGAGCCCGGCGCCCGCTGGCGGATGGTGGCGTTCGGTCCGGTGTTCTGCCTGATCGCATTGATCATCGAACTGCTCACCGGCCCGGTGGTGCACTGGTTCGCGCTGCCGCTGTTCGCGGTGCTGCTCAGCGGTTTCGTCTACGTGCAGGTGGTGGCCGCGCGCAGGCATGCCAGCGTCGAACTCACGACCTCGTCGCTGCGGCAGGGCACCGAAGACCTGCCGATCACCGAGATCGTGAAGATCATGCCCCCGGCCGACCCGGAGTCGTACGAGCAGCAGCCGTGGGAAACCGCCCGGAGTCTGGGAGAGCTGTCCGCGGTTCCCCGCCGGCGGACGGGCATCGGGCTGCGACTGCGGGACGGTGCCCTGGTGCAGGCGTGGGCCAAAGACGACGTAGCACTGCGCGCGCAGCTCGAATCGCTGCTCGCGAAGTCGGCGGGCGGGTCGGCGGAATGAACCGCCGGACCGTGGTGGTGGCAGCGGAGTGGATCGGCGCCGTAGCCGGTGTCGTCGCCGCGGTGTGGTGTTGGAACCACGCCCAGGTCACCTCGGAGTTCGGTCCCGTGGCGCCGGGTGCACCCTCCTTCGAGGGAACCGAGTATTCGGGGTCGTGGATCGCCGTCGCCGCCGGACTGCTGACGGTCGCGGGGTTGCTGGTGATCGACTCGGTACGCCGGTTCCGGTCCGGCCCGGCGGGCGAACCCGCCGAGCCGTCCTCGTCACCGGAAGATCTGGGTCTTGCGGACGGTGTCGGTCCCGGGACCGTCGAGCATCGCGGAGCCGAGTAGCGCCTCGGGAACCCCGAGTCCCTCGATCAACGTCTGCGCGTGCGGCCGCAGCGACCGGCAACGTTCGTTGATTCCCCGCTGCACCGCCTTCGACCGCTCCACCGACAGCTGCCGGTGCTCCATGAACCACGCCTTGTCCTCCTCGATCACGCTCAGCGCGTAGAGGTCGCAGACATCGCTCAGCAGGTCGCGGGCGTCGTCGTCCTCGCATTCGTCGATGCCGGCGACGAACGCCTCGAGCACGACCCGGTCGATGTGCGCCTGCGCGGCGTGCAGCACGTGATCCTGCACGAAATTGAAGGCGTCGAACGGGTTCTCCTCGCGCTTCTGCGCACCCTGGAGGCGACGGGCGGCGGTCGAGAGCAGGTACTGCTCGCGGTCCTCGAACATCGTCAGCTGGGTGCCGCGGTTGAAGAGGCTGCCGTCCTCCTCGTTGTCCTGCCTCGTGTCGAGGATCGTCTGGATGATCTGCTGCGCGGCGGTGCGCTTCTTGACGACGTCGGAGACCGTGGTGGCCGCGAAGCGCATCCATTCGACGGGGCTCATGCCGCGCACCTCGTCCGCGTAGGACGTGAGCAGTTCCTTGGCCACCAGCTGCGTCAGGACGTGGTTGTCGCCCTCGAACGTCGTGAACACATCCGTGTCCGCCTTGAGCGCCGTGAGACGGTTCTCGGCCATGTACCCGGCGCCGCCACACGCTTCACGGGCTTCCTGGATCGCACGGGTGGCGTGCCAGGTGTTCGCGACCTTGAGCCCGGCGGCGCGGCCCTCGAGCTCACGCTGTTCCTGGGGGTCGGCGTCGGCACTGCTCTGGATCTCGTGCATCTTGGCGACGAGCTCGTTCTGGGCGAACTGGAGCGCGTAGGAGCGTGCGATCAGCGGGAACAGCCTGCGCTGGTGGACGAGGTAGTCCATGAGCAGCACCTCGTCCTCGGCCTGCGGCGCATTGAACTGCCTGCGCTGCAACGCATATCGGGTGGCGATCGACAATGCGACGCGGGCGGCGGCGCCGGCGGACCCGCCCACCGTGACCCGTCCCCGCACGAGAGTGCCCACCATCGTGAAGAATCGGCGGTTCGCGTTGTCGATCGGCGAGGTGTACGTGCCGTCGGGTTCCACGTCCGCGTACTTGTTGAGTAGGTTCTCGCGCGGAATTCTGACCTGGTCGAACGTGATTCGGCCGTTGTCGACACCGGGAAGCCCACCCTTGTAGCCACAGTCCGACGTGTGGACGCCGGGGAGGTCGTTGCCGTCCTCGTCCCGGATCGGTACCACGAAGCAGTGCACGCCCTGCGACTCGCCGCCCGTGATCAACTGCGCGAACACGGCCGCCATCGTCGCGTGCTGCGCCGCCCCGCCGATGTAGTCCTTGCGTGAGGACGGCGTGGGGGAGTGGATGACGAATTCGCCCGCGTCCGCGTCGTACGTGGCAGTGGTCTCGAGCGCCTGTACGTCGCTGCCGTGACCCGTCTCGGTCATCGCGAAACACCCCAGCAGATCCAGGGCGACGAGACGCTTCACGTACGCCTCGTGGTGGCGCGCGGTGCCGAGGTTCTCGATCGCGCCGCCGAACAGTCCCCACTGCACGCCGGCCTTGACCATCAGGGACAGGTCCGACATCGCGAGCATCTCGATGCTCGTGACTGCGGCTCCGGCGTCACCGGTGCCGCCGTGGTCTTTCGCGAATCCGTCGGCGGCGTAGCCGTTGCTCGCCAGCAGACGCAACTGCGCCAGCGTCTTGGCGCGGGCCTCGTCGAGGTCGGGGGTGTAGTGCGGTGCGAAGTCGGGGGAGCCGGACAGTTCCGCCCTGACACGCTCGCGTACCTCCCGCCAGCGTCCGTCGAGTGTGCTTCTCAGGTGGTCAGCTGTGGTGGCCATGACTCGACAGTAGCCGTCGCTCCGAGGCGCGTGATGTCGGTCGAGGAACGGATGGGGATCGTGGCCGCGGCTCTACGCATCTGCGATCCCGTTCTTCCGGCCGACCGTGGCACCGGCGATGGGTGTTGCGCTCTGCACTGTCCGGGGTATCCCGGTGTGGTGAACTTTTCCCGCGCACTACGGTCCGCCGTCACGGGTCCGACCTTCCGGTGGACCTCCGCGCCGAGTGGCACCGCCCGCCACCCGGTCAGCATCACCACGGCATCGGTGTCACTCGAGCAACAGCATCGGGTCCGGGTGCGCAAGTACGTGATCGTGTCGTCGTTGAGGATCCTCGCGTTCGTGCTGTCGGCGGTGGTCTACGGCCTGTCCGGCAACCCGTGGGTGGCTGTGGCGATCATCGGTGCGTCCCTTCCCTTGCCGTGGATCGTTGCCCTGATCGTCGACGACCTGCCGCCGTGGGAGAAGGACGAGTCCCACGGTAGCGGGTGAAGCGTCTGACCAGGACGATCACCAGAAGCGACTCCCGGGCACACCCTTGAACGGGCCCACCACCCGATCGGTGATCCACCCGCCGTAGAAGCCCCCCGTCTGGGGCCGAACCCGCTCGCCGTCGACGAAACAGCCGTCCATCGATCCCGGCATGACCGCAACGTGCCCGACGAGAGATTCGTACCCGGCGACCGGCCGGGGATAGTGCCACGCCGCACGCTCGGCGACGTGTCCGCCCGCGACGACGTCGAAATAATCCGCCCGCCCCTTCCACTCGCACACCGTGCTCCCGGCAACCGGATGCAAGACCCCCTCGGCGAAACACGTGCGCGGCAGGTAGTACGTCGGCGGGTGGCTCGTCTCGAGCAGACGCAGCGGGTTGCGCGTGCGTGCGACGAGTTGCCCGCCGAACCGCACCTCCACCAACTCGCCGCTCGGCTGGACCACGGGTGGCCGCGGGTAGTCCCACACCGATTCCTGTCCCGGACCGACGGGGTCCGGGATCGGGTGGCCGCTCGTCATGCCGAGGTGCTGATCATCGCGAGGTATCCCACGGGGTCGCGCCAGAAGGCGGTGATCAGGTCGGCGAGTGCGGCCGGGTCGGCGATCAGGGGTGTGATGTGGCCGGCGCCGTCCACCGTGGTGGCCGCGGCGTGCGGCATCGTCGCCGCGGCGGCCCGTGCCTGCTCGAGGGAGATCATCGTGTCTGCGCGGGGGACGACCATCAGCGTCGGCGCCCCGATCCGGGGGAGGAGAGGGTCGAGGCCTTTGCGGTGCAGCATGATCGACTGCATCGCCTGGTGCATGCCGCGTCGCGGAGCCTGCCGGAAGCTGCGGGAGACGGCCCGGAATTGTTGCGGGTGCGTTCGTGAAAGCTCCTTGCCGAGAAGGACGTTCATCACCGCGGTGGTGAGCGGTGGAATCGGTCCGGCGATGCGGTAGGCCCACACCATCGGCACGATCCTGGCGCGTTCCCTGCGGCTGAGGGCCTGGGTCGGTGTCCCGATGGTGACCACGGTGCGGCACCGGTCGGGAGTGTCGGCGGCCGCGACGAGTCCGACGTGTCCACCCCAGGCGTTGCCCACCCAGTCGGCGGGCTCGGTGACGTCGAGCGCGTCGAGGACGGCGATTGCCGCCGTAGCGCACTCGTCCATCGTGAACCGCCGCTGTACGGCTGTGCTGGCCCCGTGGCCGGGTCCGTCGATCGAGATCAACTGCCGGTGCGCGACCAGATGGCTGCGCAGGGGCGCCCACGTCGTCGAGTCGACGAAAAGGCTGTGCCACAGCACGGTCGGCGGCCCGCTGCCGGTGACGTGGACGGCGAGGTTCCCGACGCTCGTCGGGACGGTTCGGGTGATCGATTGTGTGTCCATGGGATGCCCCAGGTGCGTGATGTCGAGTATTGCTTCGGAAACCGAAACTTCGGTAACCGTAGTATTCTCCTGTGTCATGGAACGGTCAAGAGGTCTGCCGTCCGATCGGCCGGCGGTGGGGCAGCTGCTGGTTCGTTTGCTGCACGAGTTCCGCCGGGAGTTGAGCGAGCCCATGGCGGAACGCGGTTACGGCGACATCCGCCCGCCGCATCTACAGATCTTCGGCAACATCGGCTGGGAGGGCCGGCGGTTGACGGAGATCGCCTCCCGTGCCGAACTGAGTCTGTCCGCCGCGTCCGAACTGATCAACGATCTCGAGGACCTCGGGTACGTCGAGCGGATTCCGGACACGCGGGACCGGCGGGCGAAACTGGTCGTCCCGACCGCGCGGGGACGGCAGGCGCTGCAGGACGCCGCGGTGCGGGTCGCCGAGATCGAGCACCATTGGGGCGGCATCGTCGGCCACGACCGGTTCGACGACGCCTGCTCCGTGCTCAGTTCCCTGCTGGACGAGTTGAGTCCCGAGGACCGCTGACGGTTGGCGGCGGGGCCGCGGCGCGGACGAGTTGGTCGTGGCGCAGGGCGATCTGGGTTTGTGTCGCGATGACGGTCGACGAGCGTAATACGTTGTGCCCGTCGACGATCGAGTTGATCACCCGCTGCAGGTCCGCGTGGGTACGCGCCACCACGCGGACCAGGACGTCGCCGGCCCCGGTGATCGTGTGCGCCTCGAGCACTTCGGGGATGGCGGTCAGGTGCTCGACGACCGCGGCGTGCCCGTTGCCCTGGGCGATCTCGAGGGTGGCGAACGCGACCACCGGAAACCCCAAGGCCTCCGGGTCGAGGGTCGGTGCCGAACTGGTGATCACGCCGGTGCGTTCGAGCCGGTCGAGTCGCGCCTGGACGGTGCCGCGCGCCACTCCCAGGCGTCTCGACGCCTCGAGCACCCCGACCTTCGGCTCGGCGTGGAGCAGGTCGAGCAGTGCCGCGTCGAGTCGATCGATGCTCATGGCGTCCCTGGTCAATATGTAGGGTCCAACCGTATTTTCATCCAGCATCCTGTACAGATTGAGCAGCGTCAAGAGGCGCCGTTGCGCAGTGATGTGTGCTGGATCACAGTGGGATATGACTATCTCCGACATTCGCCTGACGCCCCGCGAGGTGGCCGCACATTTGGAGACCGACGAGCTCCGGCAGTTGGTCGGGCTCGTCGAACACGACGACGCGTCAGATCCGTTTCCCGTGGTCGCGATGGATGCCGTGGTATTCGCGTGCGGCAACGCGACGCAGAGCATGCAGTACTTCGTCTCCACCTGGGGCATGACCCTCGTCGCCTACGCCGGGCCGGAGACCGGTCAGCGCTCGCACAAGTCGTTCGTCCTCGAGTCCGGGTCGGCACGGTTCGTGCTGCACGGCGCCGTCGATCCGAAGTGCCCGCTCGCGGACCATCACCGGGCCCACGGCGACGGCGTGGTGGACCTGGCCATGGAAGTTCTCGACGTCGACCGCTGCATCGCGCACGCACGCTCGCAGGGCGCCACCATTCTCGAGGACCCGCGCGACGTCACGGATCAGTTCGGTACCGTGCGGCTCGCGGCGATCGCCACGTATGGCAGCACCCGGCACACCATCGTCGACCGCAGCCGGTACGACGGCCCGTATCTGCCTGGATTCGTCGCGCGCTCCAGCGGTTTCGCGGCGCGACCGGGTAAGCCCGAGCGGTTGTTCCAGGCGCTCGACCACGCCGTCGGCAACGTCGAAATGGGCCGGATGGATCACTGGGTACGGTTCTACAACCGGGTCATGGGGTTCACCAACATGGCCGAATTCGTCGGCGACGACATCGCCACGGAGTATTCAGCGCTGATGTCGAAGGTCGTGGCGAACGGCAATCACCGGGTGAAGTTCCCGCTCAACGAACCTGCGGTGGGAAAGAAGAAGTCGCAGATCGACGAATATCTCGACTTCTACGGTGGGCCGGGCTGCCAGCATCTGGCCCTCGCGACCGGAGACATCCTCGCGACAGTGGACGCGCTGCGCGCCGAGGGCGTCGAATTCCTGAAGACACCCGACGCGTATTACGAGGACCCGCAGCTGCGTGCCCGGATCGGCACGGTGCGGGTGCCGGTGGAGGAACTGCAGAAGCGCGGAATCCTCGTCGACCGCGACGAGGACGGATACCTCCTGCAGATCTTCACCACACCGCTCGGCGACCGGCCGACCATCTTCTTCGAGCTGATCGAACGGCACGGTTCGCTCGGGTTCGGGGCGGGCAACTTCCAGGCCCTGTTCGAATCCATCGAGCGTGAGCAGGCGGCCCGCGGCAATCTGTGAACCTCCGATCGGCACGCAGTGCATCATCGACTGATGGAGGACACGGATCGGGGAACGTTCGCAGGGAAGGTCGCTCTCGTCACTGGGGCGTCCTCGGGGCTCGGGCACGCCGTGGCCCGGCTCCTCACCGACCGGGGCGCCCGCGTGTTCGGGGTCGCGCGGGACGGGGATGCGCTGCGGCAGGCCATGATCGAGATCGCCGGACCGGAGGCCGCGGGGCACTGTGCGCCGGCGGACGTGGCGTCGCCGGAAGCGTGCAGCGGGGCCGTGGCGGCCTGCGTCGACGGGCTCGGCGGTCTCGACGTCCTGATCAACGTCGCCGGTTCGCACACCCTCCGGCACACCGCGGACGTCACGGACGAGGACTGGGCGCGCGATCTCGCCGTGAACCTGAACGGGCCGTTCTACCTGTCGCGGGCAGCGTTGCCGCATCTGCTCGAACGCGGAGGCAACATCGTCAACGTCGCATCCGTCGCCGGACTGCAGGGGCAGGCGTACTCGGCCGGCTACTGCGCGGCCAAGCACGGACTGGTGGGCCTCACCCGCGCGATGGCACTCGAATTCACCGGCACACCGCTGCGGATCAACGCCGTCTGCCCGGGCGGGATGATGACGCCGCAGGTCACGAACTTCGCGTTCCCCGACGGTGTCGATTTCGAGCTCGTCATGAAGTCTGCCTCCCCGAGAGGGCTGATGGAACCCGAGGACGTGGCGAAGACGGTGGCCTTCCTCGCATCCGACGACGCCTCCGCCATCCACGGAGCCGTGTACTCGGTGGACAACGGGAAGATGGCATGAGTCTCGTCGAAGGCCCGATCTTCCAGATCTGCTGGGTCGTCGACGACATCGAGTCGGCGGAGCGGTACTTCACCGAACAGCTGGGCGTCGCGCGATGGCTGCGGCTCCCGGACGTGCACTTCGGACCCGAGCAGTGCACGTACTGCGGGCAGCCCGCCGACTACGTGGTCCACGTGTCGCTCGGATACGCCGGCGGGCAGCAGCTCGAACTGATCCAGCCGGTGTCGGGACGCAACCTGTACGCGGAACAGCTGGAGACCAGCGGTCCCGGCGTCCATCACGTGGCCTGGGTTCCCGAAGACTTCGAGGCCACCCTCGCCGAAGCCGGACGCCGGGGACTGCCGGTGGTGCAGCGCGGCCGGTTCGAGGGCGTCGGGATGGAGTTCGCGTACCTCGAGGGCGGCCCGCTCGGCGGTTACGTGGAACTGATGAAGCTGTCCGAGGAGATGCGGGCGATGTTCGCCTCGCTCGTCCCGGAATCGCCCGGCGCGACGGATCGGGCAGAGTGATCCTGGCCACCCACTACACCCTGTCGTTGGCAAATTCGACAGAACTGGGACACTGGAGGCCGTGACTGTTTCCTCCGGTGACCCCGACGTGCACGCATCCCGCTCCGCCCAGCTCTTCGAGAGGGCTGATCTGGTCATTCCCGGCGGCGTCAACTCCCCGGTGCGGGCCTTCCACTCGGTCGGCGGCACCCCCCGGTTCATCAGGGAAGCGTCCGGTTACACGCTCACCGACGTCGACGGCAACGACTACGTCGACCTCATCTGCTCGTGGGGACCGATGATCCTCGGGCACGCGCACCCCGCCGTCGTCGAGGCAGTGCAGAAAGCGGCCGCCACCGGCCTGTCGTTCGGCGCACCCACCGAGGGCGAGATCGAACTGGCCGAGGAGATCGTCGGCCGGGTCGCGCCGGTGGAGAAGGTGCGCCTGGTCAACTCCGGCACCGAAGCCACCATGAGCGCCGTCCGCCTCGCCCGCGGTTTCACGGGCCGAACCAAGGTCCTCAAGTTCTCCGGCTGCTACCACGGACACGTCGACGCCCTGCTGGCCGACGCCGGTTCGGGGCTCGCCACGTTCGGCCTTCCGACATCGCCCGGCGTGACGGGCGCGCAGGCCGAGGACACCATCGTCGTTCCCTACAACGACCTCGACGCCGTCGCCCAGGCCTTCGCCGCGAACGAGGGCGCGATCGCGTGCGTCATCACCGAGGCCGCCGCCGGCAACATGGGCGCAGTGGCGCCGCAGCCCGGATTCAACGAGGGCCTGCGGAAGCTGACCAGCGACAACGGCGCGCTGCTCATCATGGACGAGGTGATGACCGGATTCCGCGTCAGCTCCGCCGGCTGGTACGGACTCGACGGCGTCGCCGGTGACCTGTACACGTTCGGCAAGGTGATGAGCGGTGGTCTGCCCGCCGCCGCATTCGGTGGCCGCGCCGACGTCATGGCGCATCTCGCCCCGGCCGGACCCGTCTACCAGGCAGGCACCCTGTCCGGGAACCCCGTCGCCGTCGCCGCCGGGCTCGCCAGCCTGCGCGCCGCCGACCAGGGCGTGTACGACGCACTCGAGCGCAACAGTGCCACCCTGCGGACCCTGCTGTCCGACGCGCTGACCGCAGAGAGCGTGCCGCACCGGGTGCAGACCGCTGGGACGATGCTCAGCGTGTTCTTCAGCGAGGACCCGGTGACGAACTACGCCGAGGCCAAGGCCGCCCAGACCTGGCGCTTCCCGGCGTTCTTCCACGGGCTGCTCTCACGCGGTGTGTACCCGCCGCCGAGCGCGTTCGAGGCGTGGTTCGTCTCCGCCGCCATGGACGACAGAGCATTCTCGATCATCGCCGACGCCCTGCCGCACGCCGCGAAGGCCGCCGCCGCGGCCGTCCAGCCCTGACGTGTCCTCCCCCCTCGCAGCCGGCAGCCTTGCCGCCGACACCCACCCGCC
>NZ_JAAOQS010000120.1:0-24317 GCF_011603105.1 Rhodococcus sp. A14
GTGTGGGGGGTGTTGCGCGTCGCCGCGCCCGGGGGGCAGGGCGATGCGGCGGTACGACCGGCGATGCGGCTCGTCGAGGTTCGGGTCGAAGATCGGCGGCGATGTCCTTGTTCGGATTCATCGGATTTCACCGTCGATCTTCGGTTGCGGTCAGGTCGAGGACGGCGGGCGGTGACGCGGCTGGTGCCGGGGGCCGGGCGGTCTGTCCGGGCCTGAGGCGACCGTGGCGCCACCACGTCGTTCCACGCCGCGATGAATACGGAAAATGCGGGGGTCGGTCGGAGTTGAGGTGTCGGGTGGTCTTGGTGGTGAGAAAGACGGTGAGCGTGACCATCACGGCGAGCGGTGTGAAGCCGAGAGGGGCGTGCACGATCATGGCGGTGACAACGAAGATCGTGACCGAGATCGCGGCACCATCCCGACGGCGGAGTACCGGATGCGAATCGGGAGGGTTCTGCCGGAGGTTCCGAGGTGGTGCGAGTCCACACGAGAGAGCAGATCGGTTGTTGTCGATCACGTGCTTATTCCCTTCGAGGATGTGTTCACAAGCGATGAGCACGCGTGAGACGTCGACGCCGATGAGGCTGGGCCCCGGGCCCGTTCATTGCGCTCTGGCTACCGGTGAGCACGAAGAAGGTGATCGCGGCGAGAGGTAGTCCGCCGACTGTCGGCACCTTCGAGAAGTTGCTCTGGGGGTTCCGGGGTGATCGCGCAGTCAACCAGCAGGAAGATCACGGGCGGACGCGTTGTCGCCGATCCGGTCCTCGAGGTTGTTGGTGTTCATCTCGGTTTCCTGAGCAGGAAGGTCACCACCGTTGTGGGTGTGGGTGAAGCGGGTGCGGCGTCGACGAGGGTGGACGTAACAGGCATGGGGTTCTCCTCGGGTGGTTCTGGCGAGGGCACCTCGAACGTGGTGCGGGCGACGTGAAGGAAAATCGCGCGCCGACTTCACCGGGGTATGTGGATAACGTCCTCTTCGGAGGCGCAGCGGTGGTCGTCGGCGCAGCGGGGGTGCGTGCTTTTCGGCCATCTGGTGACACACGGAGGAGTTGGGTGCGGGCATCGGTTGCGGTGGGCCGGGAGAGTGTCATGCGTAGACCCTGTGACGGGTCGTGTGTGGTGTGGTGTGCGTGTGATCCGCTCAGCCCGAGATCCGGGGTCCGCGGAGCAGCGCTGGCGGGGCGCCCTGGTGGGGTGGTGCGCGGAGGACCCGGCGGAGGAACGGTTGCGGCGTGGCCGTGACAACACGAAATTCAGCGCTGAAATGTGGTGTCTGACCGACCGTGTTCAGGGGCACGCGTGCAGGCGTCTTCGCGCCCCCCAAGGATGGGATCGAACAGGGCAGTGCTGCGGCACCGATCAGAGTGTGCTCTGCCGTGACATGAGAACGAGCGTCCGAATCGAGTGGTCGGATCCAGCAGTCGAATCGAGCGTCTGAAAAAGGGCGGGGGACACCCACCCCCTCCGGGGGTCACTCCCCCCGGCCCTTCGGGCCTAGGGGGGAGTGTACTACTAGAAATTGCGCCGCGCCAACATGTTTCGGAATGCCCATGTCACACGCCTGCGGTGATGCTGTGTCGACCGCGCAGTGGGACGCCGGTACAGCGTGCCCTTGCGTGGACTCGCCGCGCCGGCATCGGGGCCGCGTGGACCGCCACCACCGACCCTGCCCGTAGCGCTCGCAGATCGGCGTCTCACACGCGGCTCGGCCGGGTGTGAGACATGTCGCCGCAGTGGTCGGATCACCGTCGAAACGCCCGGCACTGGACCGCTCATTCGAGCGCTCTGCGACGGGGGTCCGCGACCGCTGTTCGGAGCGCTGCGGCGGGCGGGTTCCCATGGCCGCACCCACACCGCTGCGCCACCTGCGGCGAACACCGCCTCGAACCTCGCCGACACGGCGAACGAGTCCCCCCGAATGCCCCTACCTCGCGCAGGCTTGCGATGCGGCACACACCGGTCTCGGGGAGTGGCGCAGGGACCGCGGGATCCGGGTCGCCGAGATGCCCTCGGTGGAGCACCAACCGGCTCGGAGCTGCTCGTCGAACGCGCCGCTCGGAAGTTGTCCACATACCCCGCTGAACCCGGCGCGCGTTTTTTGCCACAGTGCTCCCGCATCACTGCCGTAGTGGTGTCTTCACCGAGCGAAAGGAGCCCGCGGTGAACGCACGTCGTGACACGGTCAAGGACTGGGTGGTTCAGCAGTACCGCGAGATCGTCGGCGACTGCGACACCGCACGCGCAGGCAAGCAGGTCGATTCGGACGCCCAACCCGACACGCGTCGGCCGCTTCACCCCCCACCTCACCGATCGCTGTCACTGGCGTACCTCGGGCGGCAACTGCGTGTCCGGTGCCGCGGCGGTATACGCGCCACGGCTGCTGCCGGCCGTCGACGGCAACGAGACCGCGACCGAGACCGACGTCCTCACCCAGCTGCACGGGTCCCAGTGGCCTCTGGTGCTGTAGCTGTCCCACTGTGCGCCGTCGACGTGTCCCGCTACCACGCGCACAAGTCGACTCGGATGCTCGAATCCGTGGTACGTCAGGGCGTCGTCGGTGACGTGATGAGATGTCCCGTCCTCGCCGTCGGCGGCCAGAGGGAAGGGGAAGGTTCGCTCGGACCGGTATGTCGTTCACGCGGATCCGATGCAACAGCTGCCCGGTGCCGTGCGCGTGATCGTGGTAGTGGTAGCCGCAGTCGTCGTGGTAGTCGCGGCGGCGCGGTCGCGCGGCCCGGTCATGGAGTAGCTCGATCAGGTCGCAGAACTCGTCGTCCGTCCAGCCGTGGGTGTGGGGTGCATGTCAGGGGCGGTGGATGCTGTCCGTAGCTCGGTGAGTTTGTGGACCAGGTCGCCTTCGAAGGCGCCGTCGACCTCGAGGCAGCCGCTCCTCGAGCACAAACGCGTAGTCGGGCTGGAAAGACTGCCGCTCGCGTGCGGTTCTCAATCATTGCCCGAGCTCCGGCGACGAAGACTTCATGGGGCCACTCCAGCGTATATTCCGGGTCGGTCGGGTCCATGAACACTCCATTCGCGATGTTCGGACCTAGTTTGACCGTTCCTTGTTCCCGTTCTGGGCGGGGACCGGTTGATGCCTTCGGGCGTCGGGTCCGGCGGTCGGCGCCTGGGGGTGTGGGTGCGGGGGATGACATTCCGGCCGCCCACGACCCTCGCGACGGTTTCGGATGCTGAGGCTATTGCGGCGTTGAACCGGTATTACGGTCGCCCGTACCTGGGCGAGGGTGCCTATGTCGGGGCACATTTCGATTCCTGGTCGAGCACCGATTCCTGGTCGAGCACCGGCGTCCGGGCGGGCAGGTGGATCGGTTCACCGCGGATGATCGGTCGCGGTGGGTGTTCCTGTCGGTGCGGGTCGCACCGAGGGCGGCGCGGGCGATCGATCCTGGACACGGAGGCGGAAGTGCTGAACGCGTTTCTGACGGCGGTGGGCCCGGATCGGGACCTGGGTGACGAACCAGGTCCCGCTCGCCGCTGGGTGGCCCGCCTGGGACCTGGAAACCGCGCTCCCCGGCCTGCGGGAGGTGGGCTGGACGAAAGGCGACAAGCTGATCGCCCGCAAACGCCCGCAAACGCCCGCATCGGCGGTCGGCTGGGCTGGTCCGCGGGGTGCGGGTGTCGGAATCGACCGGGACGTCTGCGGTAGGGGCGGGTCAGGGGGTCAGCTGTTCTCCGGTGACGAGGAATATCACCCGGGGCCCGACGACGACGGTGTGGTCGCCGAAGCGTTCGTAGAAGCGGCCGAGCAGGGTCACCTCGACCGCGGCCGGGATGTTGCCCGTCCAGCCCGGGTCTTGGATCAGCTCGACGAGTTGTCGGTGTAGCGCATCGAGTCCGTCGTCTCGTGGGCCGAGTTCGGCGGCGACGCACGCTTTCAGCGACGTGTTGCGCCAGGCCGCCCATTCGACTCGGATCGGCTACCAGATGGACACCGGTGATGACCTGGCGTAGATCCCGGGCGACCGGGGCCTGCAAACGCCAACAGCGCCAGCGCCTGGTCCTTGCATGGGCCACGCGAGCCTCGACCTGTTCGTTGAGGTCGAAGACCCGCTCGGCCAGGGGGAGGTCCGCGTGAACCACGGCATCGGTGGCGATCTCGATGGCCTCACCCGCGAGGTGGCTCATCGACGCCAACCGGTCGGTCAGCGCGTCGAGCCGGTCGTGAAACTGTGTCCCCCATCGCACAATCATCAGTGGTGTGCGCGTCGACCGGTGACTGCTTTGACCAGGAACAACAAGATCACCGCCCCGAGGAGGCAGGTCAGGAAGCTGAAGATCAGCCCTCTCCTTCGACGTCGACACCGAGCAGCTTCAGGAGGAATCGACCGAGTAGTCCGCCGGCGATGCCGCCGACGATGTTGAGGAGGATGCCTTGTTGGGCGTCGGTTCCCATGATTTTGCTGCCGATCCAGCCGGCGAGTCCACCGATGATGATCCAGCCGATGCTTCCCAGTCCGAGCATCGTGTGGTCCTTTCCTGGGTCGCCCGCGAGGTGGTCTTGGGTGCCGTGGCCGTCGTGCCGGGTTGTGACGGCTCTGTGGTGAGTGAGTATCCCGCGATGTCGCGGTGCCCGCCTGCGTCGTGATCACTTACCCGAGAGTGCCGCCACACTGCCCCTCGTTGTCCGCCAGACCTTCGGGTCCGGTGGTGGTGTGGAGTCAGGGGCTGGGTGCCTGCTCGAGCAGGGCTGGGTGGCCGTCGGTCCCGGCGCGATCCGGGTAGTAGGTGTGGCCGATGCTCGGGTCGACCACGACATGGGCGCCGTCGGCGAGGTGCCCGGACCCGACATCGGTGAGATGCCTGTCGCGTTGGTCGTACACGCTGACGATGCCGTTCTCGGCGGCGACGTAAAGGCGTTGCTCGCCTTGGTTGTAGGCGAGGACATCTGGTTGTTCACCGACCGCCGTCGTGCCGGCGGTCTGCCAGATCGCCAGGTCGATGGTGAGCAGGGTGGCGTTGTCCGCGCAGGCAACGAACGCGAGCCGCGCTGATGGGCCGAAGCCGAAGCCGAGGCCGAGGCAGCCAGGCGTCGGAAGCCTGCGGGCGACGTCCAGTGTTTCGGGGGCGATGGCGGCGAGATCGCCCTTCCCTTGCACGGCGACCAGTATCTGGTTGGCGACCGGGGCGTAGGCGATGTTGCCGACGTCGCCGCCGAGGTCGACGGTGCCGCGCACCTGTGCGGTGGTGGCGTCGACCACCGGTTCGGATCCGCCGGATTCGTTGGTGGTCCACACCGTCCCGCGTTTCGGGTGGTAGGCGATCCCGTCCGGATAGTTCCCGGTGGGGGCCTGCCCGATCACGGCGGCGGTGTCCTCGTCGAGGATGACCAGGCGGTTGTCTGCGGTGGCGGTGACGTAGACCCGGCGCCGCTCGGGGACGACGAGGACGCCGTGCCTGGGACAGGTTCGGGATCGTTCGGACGACCTGCCGGGTGCGGATGTCGACTTCGATGACCTCGCTGGCGCCGAGGTGGGCAATGAACAGCAGTCCCCGCTCGGGGCGAGACTGGCGTAGTCGAAGCATGAATTGTTCTCGGGGAGGTCGATTTCCGCGACCGGGTGCAATGGCAGCGGGCTACTGCCGGGCGATGATGACTCGGAGGAACATGCGCCGACCAGGATCCACGCCATAACGAGTGCGGGCAGCAGCCGGGCTGGTCCCGGGCTGCGCCGGGCATCGGTGCGGGTGTCCATCCGGCTCCTGTCTGTTTCGGGTGGTCAGGTTCCGGGGCGCCGACGTCGGACCGCTGTTCGTGGAGGTGCTGGTGTTCGCGCAGCCGGCCACCGCGAGGACCAGCGTCGTGGCCATGAGCAGGGAACGGCAGGGTGTCACCTGCCGAATCCGATACATCCGTGCACCCTCGTCACATCCGTGCACCCTCGTCCGAACCGGTCACCCGTGCCGGCGGCCGGTGACGAACTGGGAGATGCCGCGCAGCTGCTGGTCGACGTCGATCAGCCCAGCGGCGGCGAGGAAGGCCGGGACCGTGGTGCGGTCGAAGACCCGTACCCCGCACAGCGTTGCGCCCAGCTCGAGTCCCTTCCGCGCAAGGAAGGATTCGCGACCGTAGCTGGTCATCACCGCGATCCGCCCACCCGGCGCCAACACCCGCACCATCTCGTGGAGCACGGCACACGGCTCCGCCACGAGGTACAGCGCCGCGAAGCAGCACACGGCGTCGAACGTCCGGTCGTCGAAGGGAAGCTCGAGCGCGTCGGCGTGAAGGTAGACCGCGCGCGGGCGGGGGTTGTCGTGGACTGCGCGTTCGAGCATCGGCAGTGAGGTGTCCAATCCGATGACGAATCCGTCGCCGGCGAGCCTGTCGGCGAAGAAACCGGTGAAGTTTCCCGGACCGCACGCCACGTCGAGCACTCGTTGCTCACCGTCGAGATGCAGGGCCGCGGCGGCTCGTGCGCGCTCGTCAACCACGGAGAGTCCGTGCAGGCTCAGCGCCGCGACGACGATCGGCCGCCACAGCCGCTCGTAGACGGCGGCAACCCTGTTGTTGGTCATCGCGCGCTGCGCGAGCGTGCGCCGTGTCGGTGGACTCGATTCCAGCAGGTCGATATAGCCGGTGTCCGAGTAGCCCGACGAGCGCAGCGCGTCCTCACGGATCAGCCCGCGGACCAGCGCCGTCGACCACATCCCGTCGGATTCCGGGGCCGCCCCGGATTGTTGTGCGGTCATAACCTTTTCACGAAACCGGACCCTCGATGGTTCACCGAATTTTCCGGGTAGCCCGTCCCACCTGCGGGAACCGTCCCCGACCGCCGCCGTCGCCGACGAGCAGAAGGCGCACGCCGGCCGCGCAGAACCCGGATCGGCGATGACCTCGTCACCCGACGGTCAAGTCGCCGTGCATGTTCGGATGATACGTGCAATGGAACGGGTAGGTACCGGGTGCCGACGGCACCGTCAATGTCGCGGTCTCGCCGCCCTCGATCTCGACGTCGAACGCGCCGCCGGCGTCTGCGGTCACCGTGTGTTCGGCCGTGTCGCTGTTGCGTATGGTGACCTGCGCGCCGGGTGCCACCGTGGCGGGCACCGTGTACGCGAATCCCGAGATGACGATCTCGTTCGCTCCCGCCGCCACCGCCCCTTCGGAGGACGGCATCGTCGTCGTGTCGGTGATCGTCGGGGTGGGTGCGTAGTCGACGGTGCTGCCGCCGTCATCGCTGCAGGCGGTGAGCGCACACGCCGCGACGACGGCAGACGCCAGCAGAGCTGCGGAGAGCTTCATACCCGATACCACGAATCATCGACCCATTCCGTTCACCGAACACATGAGAGAAATTTCGCCCGCCCGGTGAACCTGCCGGACTGTCGTTCGTGGGTGTATCCAGAGGGTGACCGGACATTGCCCCGACCGACCACGACACGGGGTCGCATGAGCGCCAACCAATCCCGAGATGAACAGCGACTGGTCGGGTCGTTCGTACAGTGCTGATCGCCTGGCAGCGTTCACCCGGGTGGGCGCAGCCGTGGAGCTGGCATCGCTGCGTCACTCGAACGAATTCGACCAGTTCATCCCCTGGTTCGTCCTCGCCCTTGCGGCGGTCGGCATCGTCGTGCTGACTGTGCGCCGAAGCCCGCCGACGGCGCTGATCGCTCACCCCGACCGTGTGGTTCACGCCGATGGGATTCCGGCCAGGCTCCGTACCGCCGTCAGCCCGTCAGACGTTCCAGACCAATGCTTTTCGATCCTCACCGGTCCAGCTCGACGGGTCACCGACCGCAACGCGATCGCGACGATCACCGCGTCGTCCGCGTAGCCGAGGATCGGAAATGAACTCGGGCACCAGGTCGATCGGCCGCAGCAGGTATCCGAGCAACAGCACCATGACGAACTCGCACCCCACGCGGCAGATCGGGGTCCGCGGCCAACCGCCTGATCAGACGAACCGCATCGGGAAGCAACCGCAACGCGTCCCGGATCCCCAGCTCATCCGGCTTACCAACCCACAACACCACCAATAGAACCAGCCACATCAGCAACAGACCACTGATAACGGCGACGGGATGGACCACCAAGCATCGAGCACGCTCTCAGCCCTTCCCGCGTGACGACCGAAGCCGCGTCGGCAACCCCTTCCTGATCTACCCGAGTCATCGCCTGAGCAGAGGGACAACGGTGCGATGGAGATGTGGATCCGCAGCTCGATGTCCGTTCCGGGCACTTCGATCATCACCAGCTTCCTCGGCTCGGTTCGATTCGGTAGCAACTAGGGCACAACAACTTTCGGCTTTGCAGGCCTCTCTTCGGCCAGCCCGGAGACAACACCGGTTTGAGGGGAGCGTTCAGCCGTATCCCGCCGTCTGCGTACCACCCGCGCGCAGCGTCGGGAGTGGATACATCGACCGCGGGAAGTAAGGCCGGAATTGCGGCGGATGCAAGGACGTGCTCGGCGGTGATCCGCACATCGAGGTAGTCGATCGGTCGGGCGGTATCCGAGGGCGGTAGCGGGCTGCTCGGTTCCCGTCGACGAAGACCACCGTCCGGTTGTTCGCGGCCGAGGTCGTCACAGCGTCGCATTGATCGCTCCGGCGCTGGTTCGGATGAACAGGCCCGGTGCGAGGCCGGCACCTCATAGGAATGGCACGACGACCGATAGAACACCTGCCTCGTATGCCCCGTGTACCCCCGCGCAGGCCACCACCACAGCGATCCGAGACGAGTCGGGGCCATGTCCTCTATCGGGACTGTGCGGTGCGCGCGGTGCCATGACCGTCCCCTTTCATGGCACTCTCGGGCGCGGCAGGCGCCCGAACGGCGGCACTGCCAGACATGTCGCCGGCACGGGACATGCGTTTCCGGCCAGGCTCATTCCTGCAATGCCCGCCTGGTCAGTAATGGCCGCTGGGGCGACGGTTAACCTGCCGCCCCACCTCGACCGCGCGGCAAGTGGGCATGGTTCGGGCCGGGCCGGCACCACTACCGTGGACCGAGAACCGTGTGGTCTGGGCGCAGCCCTCGCTCAAACCCGCGGGCGCCCATGAAAAATTCCAGCGGAGGCCGTGTGTGCCGACCGTTACGCCGGGCTCTGGGACGCTCGGCCGGATCGAGGTTCGTGAAGGGTTGACCAGTCAGTCATCCCCGCCCGTTCTCAGCGCTTGCGTCGATCCCGTACTGCTGTCGATTGCATAGTTATGCGGTGGCTCGACTCATCTCTCATTCGAGAGTTTCTGTGACACGAATGCACCCGGGACAGCCCCGATATTCACCGCGGATCGTCGGGAACCGCCCACAGACCCGAGCCGGTCCGTCGGCCGGTGCCGGGGATCAGTCCCCGCAGCCGGGCGGCGTCTTCGCTCAGTGCCTTCTGCAAGTGGGGGCGTACGTCCTCGGCGACACCTCGTGGGAGTGTGCAGCCTTGTTGCACGAGGTCGGCGGTGTTCTCGATGAGCCGCACCGCTCGCACGACGAGCGGCTCCGGCACAAAGACTGTGGGAAGGTCGCCGGCGTGTTCTCTGGTCAGGACGCCGAGGGTGGAGATCATCGACAACGCTGTCGTCGGCTCGTCGGGACCGGTGTTGGCGCTGGTGAGGGCGGCGACCTCGACGAGGGCGGCGATTGTCGCACCGAGGGCGGACAGGGGCATGGCGATGGTGCGGGGCAGTGTCAGCAGGTCGGCGCCGGGTGCCTCATCTTTGATGCTCAGGGCCAGTTCACGGGCGAGCGTGCGCAGTGCGTGACGATCGAAGTACTGACGGGCGGTGCGTTCGGTGATGTGCATCCGCTCTGCCACGGCAGCGACTCGGTCGGTGAGCAGGTCCTCGAGTCGGTCGGCGGGGACGGTCAGACCGATCCGTGCCAGCTCCTCACCGAGGGCGGACGCCGTCGTACTCACCCATGATGATGGTCGTGGCATCGGGGCCTCCTGATCAGAGCGTTCCACCACATCTGGTCTGTCTACCAGTTCGCCCATGGTGCGGCGGCGGCAGGCGACGGGAATGAACGTCACGTCGGACCGGATTGCGGGTTCGGTGACGCGTGCTGGATCGGACGTTGACAGTTTCCGGGGTGCGCTCGCTGTCGGATCGGAAACTTCCACAGTGGTGTGACAATTTAGTGCAACAATGTGGGAAGGGGTGGGCATGACCGTCATCGACACCAGAAGCGCTCTTGCCGCCAACTCTGCCCGTGAACATCTCCTGCGCCTCGACCGGCTGCGGCTGATCGGCAAGGCGCACAGCGAAGCTCCGGGTTGACGGGGGAGAGGATGCTGCCGGTGACGTCGGCGAGTGTGATGACGATCCATGTCACCACAGCACCATCGGGCGCACGTGCCGCGCCGGCGGACGGGCTAAGGAAACGTCGGCGACGCCCCACGCTGTCGGTGTCCCTCGAAGGCCGCGGTCAGGGAGGGAACACCCCACCATTCCACCGTCGAACATCTCTATGGTGTCGCCGCAGGTTGCGGAGCCGAATCTGCCATTCGCGCTGAACGCGGTGCGCGTGCGCGACAAGCTCTTCTGGTTGTGCGGGTGTCAGCGCATCGGGAGCGGCCAACAACGACTCGGCCACCGCGACCCCGGGAGGCGATGGGTTGAGCTGTCGTCGGCGTTGTCGTCAGACCTGTCGTCGCCCCGACCGCTTGCCCTCGTCGAGGTCTAGGTCTTCTGTGATGACAGGATGTGTCGGACCACTCGGTCATAGTCGGTGACAGCAAAAGAACGCGCGCCACGCGAGCAGAGCTACAGACACGTGAGGACAGATGGCTCAGAGTAAGTTGTCGTCATTGCCCGATACCGGCGATCGTCAGGCCTGGCTGGTGATGACGAAATCGGCGTACCGCCGCCTCGGAGGGGGAAGCAAGTACGACGACAACCCCGCCAGCCACTACAGCTGGGACAGCACCGTCCCGAACCACCTGAACGTCCGTGCCGGTGACATCATCCTGCTGTGGAACGAACGTGAGTCCCTCGGTGTCTCCGTGATCGAGAAGATCGACGAGGGCACCGATACAAAACGTCGCGGGCGCTGCGTCAGCAAGGACTGCAGGAGCACCAATTACGAGCCGAGGAAGACGCTCCGTCCGATCTACCGCTGCTATGAGTGCCGGAAGGTATGATCCTGCCTTCGCGGACGTCGAGGTCATTACCTACCGATCAACGCACGCACAAGCTTGGGTCGACCTGGAGGGTGTGTTCAGCGACAAGGAACTGCGCGCTCTCTGTGTGAAACCGCGATCGCAGAACAGCTTCCGTCCTCTCCGTTGGGATGCCGTACGGGCGGCCGCGATGGACAAGGTTGGTGTCGAGATCTTCGGCCCCCTCGACGCCACTACACGACAGATGCGGGACGGCCACACGACCCGACCCACCAGGGTGCGGCTGGGTCAGAGGGAATTCCGACAGAACCTGTTGACCAAGTACAACGCGCGGTGCGCCTTCACCGGCGATCTACCTGAGGTGGTGCTCGACGCCTGCCACCTATACAGCTACGCCAAGGTGGGCAGACATCATGAGCATGGCGGGATTTTGCTCCGTCGGGACCTTCACACACTGTTCGACCGCGGCATCATCGCGGTCACGGAAGACGCCACTGTCGATGTAGCTCCCGCTTACCACCAGTTCCCCGTGTACCAGGAACTTCACGGCAAGCAACTCACGTGCGCGTGGATGTCATCCGCTGGGGTATCTGGGCCGCCCTCTCCCTAGGCGGGCGACAGTCACCGACAAGTTCACTCGACACGGCCGAGGCGATGCGTCAGGGGTATCTACTTGGAAGTTAAGTCCCGCAGAAGGTTTGGAAGGGCGTGTCGAATCATTGCGAGAGAGAGGTGGTGTGGTCAGACCATTCGTCGCGGCGGTCGAACGCCATCAGCTTTTCGAACGGAGCGGCAGTCCGGGCAGGTTGTTTCGGTCGCGGCGAAGTCCGGTTCCCGGCATGGTTCGGGGACATGGTGTGGGGTCGGGTTCGGCGGCGACGGTGTCACCCGACCGGGCGGTGGTCTGCAGGGTGGAGAAAATCAGGAGCCGACCTGCGGGGTGTTCTGCCACCCTTTGTACACCCACCACACCGTTGACTACGTTTAAGGTAGCAAAAGTACGCTAACATCTCTGTTGTCTACGTTTGCACCGAACCAGGGAGGGCTTGTGATCTGGCCGGAGCACCGCATCGAGACCCGGGACTGGAACCCGCGTCATCGGCAGGGTTCGCGCGCGGACCGCACCCTGCAGACCGTCGACGTGTCGATCCCGCCGATGATCGGCTCCCTCGACTGCGATCTGGTCGGTGTTGTGGCCCGCGCGCACGAGGAGGCGGTCATCGCAGTGGCCCGCCTCGAGGCGGGCTTCGGTGAGCACCTGGCGCCGCTGTCGGACTTTCTGCTGCGCAGCGAGTCGGTGGCGTCGTCGAAGATCGAGCATATCGACGCGGGCTGGCGGGCGTTCGGCAAGGCACTGGCCGGTGGCAAGGCCAGCGCGGAGGCGAAGTCTCAGCTCGCCGCCGTCAAGGCCCTCATCGCGATGGTCGACGCGGCCGGCGCCGGCCCGATTACCGATGTCACCCTGCTCGGTGCGCACCGGTTGTTGATGGCACCGGACTACTACACCGCCCGCGACTCCGGCCAGTTCCGCGACGTGCAGAACTGGATCGGCGGCAGCGACTACACCCCGATCGACGCGCTGTTCGTGCCCCCGCCACCGGAACTGGTTGACGAGCTGCTGGCGGACCTGCTGGAGTTCGCGAACCGCACCGACCTGCCGATCCTCGCGCAGGCTGCGATCGCGCACGCCCAGTTCGAGTCCATTCACCCGTTCACCGACGGCAACGGACGCATCGGCCGCGCCCTGATCAGCGCGATCCTGCGCCGCCGCGGCCTCACATATCGGGTCACCGTGCCGTTGGCGTCGGTGATGCTCGCCGACACCCGCCGCTACTTCGACCGCCTGACCCGCTACCGAGCGGGCGATGCCGAGGGTTTCGTCGAGTACGTCGCCCGTGCGGCGATCGTCTCCAGCGAGGCCGCGCAGGACTCCGCCCGCGCCCTGGCCGAACTCCCCGGCCATTGGCGCGACATCGCCCGGCCGCGCAGCAACTCCGCCGACGAGAAGATCATCGACGCCCTCCTCGGCACCCCGATCTTCAGCGCCGACACCGCCCAGCGGATCACCGGCACCACCGACGCCAGCACCTACCGCGCGCTCGGCCGACTTACTGCGGCCGGGGTGCTCGAGGTGCTGTCCGAGAGCAAGCGCAACCAGATCTGGGCCGCCACCGCCGTACTCGCCGAACTCGACGCGCTGAGCACCACCATCGGCAAACGCACCACCGAGCATCTGTAGCCGCCCGCAGGGCCGCCGTTCTGCGCCTCGGCACCCGTCCGGGCGACGGGTGCTGGGTTAGGGCCCTGGCGGAGGTGCTGGCCGATCCGGATCATCGTTCGTGGCTGTCGACGCCTGAGCAGCGCCGGCGGTGAGGGCGTGATGCGTTGCTCCTACTGGGTCGGGATCCGACAGCGAGAGCTCCGCAGCAGCAACGAAATACACGGTAGCGCAGAACCTGCCACTGTCGGCTGCGACTCTGCCGGGTCATGGACGTGGCGGCGATGGCAAGCCCCACCGAGGGCGGCGCAGGTGATCCTGGACACGAAAGATATAGGCAGGACACGAAAGGCGGAGGCGCTGAACGCCCGTCGTTGGTGCCACTGCAGCATGAACGCGTTCGGTGGTGTCGAGGTTGAGCGCGGCGTCCGCTGGGTTCGGGTGAGGATCAATGAAATTCTGCGGTACCTGATGGTGCCGACCCGGCCGGGTGATGACAACCGGCGGCCGTGTTGCTGGGACCGTGCCGGGTACTCGTCGGCGTACGGTGCTCAGGCGCCGTCGTCGTTAGGCGCCGTCGTCGACCTGGTGGCCGGGTGGGCGGCCTGGTACGTGTTCGAGCCAGTGTGCGAAGTCGTCGGCGAGGTAGTACCGGCCTGCGTCCTCGCGCAGTCGAGGCGTGGCCGGGAGCGAGGCGATTCAGGCGAGCAGTAGGCGGCCGCGGACCGGTGTGGCGGGACCGTGGCCGAGCAGCGATCTGCGATCTGGCTTCGAGTCCGTCCCAGCGGTCGCGAATGGGCCGGCGGCGGTCATGAGCGCAGTGTGCCATTCAGTGGTGTGCTCTTGGAAACGTCCGAACGGGAGGTGCCGTCGGTTCGCGGAGCGCGACAGCGAATCCCGTCGCTCTGCCGTCGAATGTCGGTGCCGCGGGATAGCGTCGAGTCGGTATCCGCCCGACGGAGGAGCAGCGATGAGCGCGGTCACGACGAATCAACCCCTCGGCACCCCCACCTGGATCGACCTGGGCATCCCGGATCTCGACCGGGCGATGGCCTTCTACGGGTCGGTCTTCGGTTGGGAGTTCGACGTCGGTCCCGAGGAGTACGGGCGCTACACGATGTGTCTGCTCGGCGGCAAGAAGGTCGCCGCGCTGATGCCGAATCCCGACGAGAACGCCACCGAGTTCTGGTGGAACGTCTACCTGGCGACCGACGATCTCGATGCGACGGTCGCTCGGTCCGCCGCCGCGGGTGGCACGCTGCTGATGGAGCCGATGGACATCGCCGACCAGGGTCGGATGGCGATGGTGCGGGATCCGTCCGGTGCGCAGTTCGGCCTGTGGCAGGGGCGGGCGCACGTCGGCTGTGAGCTCGTGAACGAGCCGAACGCGTTGTTGCGCAACGACTTGGTGACCCCGAATCCCGGCCCGGCGCGGGAGTTCTACGCGGCGGTGTTCGACTTCACGCTGGACGGGAACGACGACCTGCCCGGCGTGGACTTCACCTTTCTGCGCAGACCGGACGGGCACGAGATCGGCGGCATCGTGGGCGACCCGTCCGCCTCGGCGTCCTGCTGGGGCACGCTCTTCCAGGTCGTCGACACCGACGCGGCCGTCGCCGCCGCGCGGGCGAACGGGGGCACCGCGGACGATCCGACGGACATGCCGTATGGGCGGACCGCGGATGTCGCCGATCCGTTCGGTGCGAAGTTCACGGTGGGTTCCCCGCTGCCGGGTGTACAGGGGTAGACGCTCCCGTCGGGTTACCCGCCCACAGCTGGTGCGTGCGGGGTGGCGCCGAGGGTGATCGCCGGCCGCCAGCCGGGGTGCTCGGACGAGGCGGCAGCGCTGCTCGACGGCGGCCCGATCAGCCCGGTCGTGCGATGAACGCCCTGATCGAGATGCCCGCTCTGCCCCTGTCACGACCAACCACCGATGCCCTGTCGAGGTGGTGACGGACCCCGAGCAGGGGCCTGCCGGCACACGCGCGTCAGCGGCCGGACGGCCGTTCACGAGAAATTCTCACTCGTGGGGCGATTGTCTGGGCGTGGGATCGGCGTCCTTGCGGTGAGTTTTCGCTGCACGAGGACTGGTTGGCCATCATCGGAGCATCCGCGCATCGTGGTGGGCCGCCTGGGATGCCGGCGGTTGGTTTCCGGCTTTTCCTGCCTTTTCATACTGGAGTATGATTGCAGTATGACGACGAGGTTCACGATCAGTTTGCCCGACGAGGACGCTCGCGTCCTCGACGCGTACGTTCGCGACCACGGTCTGGGTGGCCGGTCGGCGGGGATTCGAGCCGCGGTTCGGATGCTCGGGGAGGTGGGTCTCGAGCGCGATTACGCGGCGGCTTTTGTCGAGGGTGGTGTCGACGACGACTGGGACGTCACTTCGGCAGATGGCGAATGATCCGCCGGGGTCAGGTGCACTGGGTTGATCTTGATCCGGCGCAGGGCAGTGAAGCGGCCAAGCGTCGACCCGCTGTTGTGGTGAGTAATGATCGCGCCAATGCGACCGCGGAGCGGCTCGGTCAGGGGGTGGTCACTGTGGTGCCGTTGACGAGTAACACGGCACATGTGTTCGCGTTTCAGGTTCTCGTCGAACCTGACGAATCGGGTATGCCGCGTGAGTCGAAGGCTCGAGCGGAACAGGTTCGTTCGGTGTCGGTGCGTCGTCTCGACGGTGACCCGGTCGGGAAGCTTTCGACGAGAACGCTTGCTGCGCTCGAGGAAGCTTTGCGGCTGCATCTCGATCTTCTCTGAGTCGCGTCCCTGCGGTCGGTCTGACGGGTTCATCAGGTGGGGCACCCGTCGCACTTTCGCGGCGGCCGTTCCGATCCCGCCGCGCGGCCCTGCCCACGGTGAACTCGGAGAAATCCGCGAGAGGCGCACCGCTCTCAACACTTTTCTCTTCTCGCGGGCCCCGGTCTGGGAGGGGACCGTGACAACCCGTCAAGGACCGACGTCGGTGACCGCGTTGGCGATGAGCGGCCTTCCCGCGGGTGCAGACCGCCAGCATCGATGCTGTGGTGTGCCCGGGCAGCGTGATCGCAGTCGCGGTTCTCCTAGCTCACGATGAATGTCGCAGCGCTGCGCCGTGCGCCTGCTTCGCGGCGCGCACCGAGATCCGGTCGGGAGCGACGTGCTTCGGAGCCGCCGTGAGCCAGGATGTGCCGTCCCCGTTCGCCAGGAGCAGTTGCGCATCCCGTCGTCCCAGGCCGATTGCGGCGTCGATGAAGGCGCCGTCGAAGAGCAGGTAGCTGAGGAGGACTGATCCTGCGCCTTTCCTCTCACATGACGGTGCTCGCGGAGTCGCTGGGTACGTCGTGACGAGGGCGGGCAGTCGTGAAGGTGGAGAGGTAGTCGTCCGTGATCCTGACGGGCCGACCGAGGTGCCGGGTCCCGATAACGGTGAGCCTGTGGAAGTTGCCGAGAGCTGCATCGATGCCGGTGCGGGCTGGGACTGGGACGACTGGAAGGAACACCGGGGCGACATGCTCGCCGGTGCCTCTCCGGCAGCCCGTGAGCCGATGCTCACATTGCTCGACGGTCCGCCGGCGGGGTCTATGTCCAGGACGAAGCCCCACCGGACCAAGCCTGGACGTAGGAGGTCGCCGCGAACCCTGCCACCGTGGTCGTGTTCGTCGGGGTCCGAGGCTATTGACGGAAGTGCCAGGTCCAAGCGATGATTTGGGTATCCCACCTGCGGTGGGGTGAGGGCCTGTCCCTCTGTTGGAGATCACTCATTGGGCAGCACCACAACGGTCGCTGTCGTCGCGTGTCCGCCAACAGAAAGGGGTTCACATGGCCCAACCCGAAATTCTCGTCTCGATCGCCTTGGTGATTGCCGCCTGCTTCGTCTTCTTCGTGACGGCCTGCCTGGTCACCGCCGTCCTCATCGTTATCCTCACCGGCAGCACCGCCGGTCTCCGCGACTTTGCGAAGGTGATCGTCGCCCTCGGCCGGGTGATCCGGTTCTGGTTCCGGTTCGGCAACTGACCCGCGCGAGGCTTCACACGCGAGGACAGTCCCCGGCCTCGGGCCGGGGACTGTCCGCATTCGAATTTTCGCCTATCCGTGTTGCCGCGTAGCCGTTCCGGGTTCTCATGTGCGTCGGATGGTCACGGGCGTCATCGTCGACTGCGTTCGCGGCGAGCCGATGGAGATGTCATCCGGGTGGATCACCTGGTGGACATGCGGGCCGGCGATCTCGTGCAGGTCATGTCCCAGCAGGGTGGCGAACGTCGGATTGACGTCGAGCAGGCGCTACTGGTCGGCGTGAGCATCGGAATAGGACTGCGCGCCAACAGGAACCGGTATCTTTCACCGTTCAGCGCGCCGTCGTCCGCCGGGGCCGGTGTGCCGGATGTTCGGGCTCCGCATTTGTCGGTGGCTGGTTCAGCCCGCGCGGCGACGGCGGGGCAGGTTCGCCATCAGGGTGTCCCATTCGCCGAACCGGTCCGGTTCCCGGTCGCGCTGGTGCGGGGGCGGTCCCAGCGAGGACGTCATGGCGGCGGCAGGCGATGCATGTCCGGGTCGACGCGCCCAAGGGGGGCCGGCGAGCGGCCGGGCGCCATCGCTATCAGCTGATCGGTGACGCCCGGTGACGGGAGGGAGTCGCCCCGCAGATGATGCTCGAGGTCGATTTTTCGGCGGCCGCGGGCGTGTCCGAGCCTCACGGACCGAGTGGTCCTGGCGGCGTGCCGTGGTCAGTGGCCGGTGAGGGTGCGGTCGGTGTCGATGTGGACGTCGAGGTGGACGCCGACCTTGCTGCCGAGGTTGACCAGGGCGTCGAGGGAGAACTTGCTCAGTTTGCCGCGGTGCAGGTCCGAGATCCGCGGTTGGGTGACGCCGAGGTTGTCGGCGGCCACGGCCTGGGACCAGCCGAAACGGTCGATCTGTGCGCGTATCGCGGTCATCAGGTCGGCGCGCAACTGCCGGTTGTAGGCCTCGCCGGGGGTGTCACTGATCGCCTCCCACACGGAGGTGGTTTCGGTGATGTCTTTGTCGGTCATGATCTCTCCTGTGCGTACGCCTGGGCTGCCTTGTAGCGGCGTCGGCCGAGGTCGATGTCTGCTTTCGAGGTCTTCTGTGTCTTTTTGTGGAAGCAGTGCAGCACGTAGATCGCCTCGCCGAACTGGGCGACGTAGAACGTTCGGAAGGCGCCGTCCGGAGTGCGGACCCGGATCTCGCGGCATCCGGGCCCGAGATCCTTCATCGGTTTCCAGTCGTCCGGATCGAGCCCCTGTTGGGCCCGGCCGAGTTGGTAGCCGAGATCGTCCTGTGCGGCGGCGGGCAGATCGCGCAGGTCGTCGAGTGCGCTACCCACCTATCGGATCGGTTTCTCGTCACCTCGGTTCACCTCCCCAGGTTATATCAGTACGAATATATGCTGTTGTGTGAGGTGGAGGCCCGAAGGTGTTGCGCGTCGTTGAAGGTGACGGCGTCATTGAGGTTGACGACGATGCGGTGCGAGAACGCCCCGCTCGGGGGTGGTGAGCGGGGCCGTGGTGGGCGTGGTGACGGGGTGGTCGTCAGGTTGACGCGGTGGTGGTCGGGTTGATGGGGGTCGGGTTCAGTCCGCGGCGATCTCGCCGCCGATGGCGTGGTCGGCGGCGAAGGCGGCGGTAAGCGCGTGCAATGCGAGGTCGTTCACCGCGCGCGGGTGTCCGCGTGAGGCGCCCACGGATGAGCCCGATCGCGTCGTCGGAGAACAGGGTCTCGTCGCGGCCGGCGATGCGACAGTGGTGGCGGATGTAGTCGGCGGTGTCGGCTGCGCTCATCCCGGCGATCGTGTAGCGCACGGCGATGCGCTGGTCCAGCGCGGCGAGCACACCGAGGCGGAGGCGGTGCCGCAGGGTAGGTTGGCCGACCAGCACGACCGCGAACGGGGACCCGGAGAGTCCCGCTCGTGGTTGGTGAGCAGGCGGATCGCTTCGAGCTGGTGGTTTCCGATGCGTTGCTGCTTCTGGTTCATGAACTGAAATCGAGATCTCTTCCGCAGCAAAGTAATACACGACAGCAGCATCTGTGTCGACTGCCGCTCGATCGGGCACGGACGTGGCCTCGATCGCAGAGATCGTCGGTGCGGCGCGGGCGATCCTGGTCACGACGAGGCGGAGGCGCGCTGAACGCCGTCCTGGCGGGCGGTGGGCCCCGGCACGCCCACAGGGCCGTGTTCCGGCTCCCAGGCACGCCCCCAGCGGCGAGCCCGGCCGGTTCCTGATCCGGCCCCGATCCGGTCATGATCAGGACTCCGGGAGCAGGCAGAACCTGGACCGGGAACCGGCACGGCAGTATCAGCGGCATGATGGAGATGCTGCCGTGGCCTGCGTGCGTGATGCGGGGGTGTGGTCCTGCTGCTCGTGGGGTGCAGTGATCGCTCGATCAGCGGCACGAGCGGATAGGTGCAGACGCGGGAGCTTCCCGATCGGTGGAGCAGAATGGGGTGCCATGGACGATGTGGAGTTGGTCGAGCAGGTGCGGCGGCGGTGGGAGCAGGGTGTCCCGCCGAAGGTGATCGCGCGTGCTCTGGGCGTGCGGCCGTCGGTGGTGGCGCCGTTGGTGCGCCGAATCGCTGCCGAGGCGCAGGCGTCCCGAGGATTGGGGCGGGTGCTGGGGTGCTGGGTCAATTGCGGCTGGAGTGTCGGGCTGGGCCTCGAGGGTCATCCGGAGTGGGCGGAACTGGATGCTCCCGCCGGTGAGGTCGAAGGCTTCGCGCAGGTGTTGGTGGCACGAGAGGGGCGGCGTGGTCGGGCGACGCTGCGGGGCTACCTGGCCGACGTGCACTGCCTGGGGGTGAAGAACACCCGTGACCCCGAAACCATGGATGCGGGCAGGATCCCCACCGCCGTCCGCAGGTACTACGCGGCGTTCGACCGTCCTGCGGTGGAGATTCCGATCGAACTCGGCCGTGAACTGATCCTGGGGGCGGCGGCGTATGCGCGTGGGCTCGGTTTCGAGCCCGCGGATACGTTCGATGGTGATGCCGCCGCGTTCCTGGGTGAGTGGGACGGGTCGGGTCGGATCGAGTTCGGGAGGGACGGTCAGCCGTTCTACCTCAACGGGCCCTACGACAATCCGGCTGCTGTCATTGCGACCCTCGAGCGGTCCGTGGGTGCGGGGAACTTCCACGTCTCGGTGGCCGCGGGACCGATGTGATTGTCGCGGACAAACCCGACGTCGAGGGGCACGCCCGACTCCATGGGCGGTGAGCCGAGCAACAGCACACACCGGCACGCGTACGGGAAGCGCCGCGACCAGCCGGACACCACAGACGGACCGGCATCGGTGTTCGATGGGATCGTGGTGGGCGAGCGGGTCGATGTTCGCCTGTCGGCTTCACCGCAGGTGGCGCCCCGTACGGGTGTTTCGAGGGCGAGTCGGACGACGACGCATTCGACGGTGTCGCCGCCGATCCGTTCGGCTGGCTCCGGCACCCGGCCCCGGGGCCGGTGGGCCCATCCTGTCCGGCCCGCTCGACTCGACCCCGGGGCCGGTGGGCCCATCCTGTCCGGCCCGCTCGACTCGACCCCGGGCGGTCATACATGTGCGCTCTCGACGCCGGCACCCACATGTCGAGTGTGGCGGTGCCGAACGTGCATGCCGAGACCGGATTTCGGTTGTGCTGGCGTGTCTCTCGGACCTGTCTCCGGATCCAAACCGGCCGCGAATACCCGCACGGTAACCGGCTACTACAGGGCAGTCGGCCCACCGCGTTTCGAGCTGATCGTCAAAGGAATGCCGACGAACGGCCAGGACAGTCGGCGGAGGTTGCTTCGATCACCGCACTGGCCGAGCATGCCGATCTGCCAGAGACAGTGCGGAATCTCAGAACGGTGGCGGATCCGCCACGTCACCGCCAAACGTTCTCCCAGAGGTGCGCGATCGGCTATCGCTGTACGGCGCGCTGCGTCACACGGATGCCCTCGCCGGCGAGGAACTCACGGGCACGACCCAGTTGGCGGTCGGCGGCGAAGATGTACCACTGATCGGCGAGGCTCTCCCGGTGGACCAGGTCGCGGAACCGGCCGAACGCGCCCCTGCCCTCGATCGCCCGCTCCAGCCGCTCCCGCAGCGCCGCATCATGGCACCGCCCGGCGAAGGCCGCCATGTCACGCCAACCGTCCCGCGAGCCGGTGCGGTCGAACCGGAGCCACCGGTCGGGTTCGGCCTCCACGTCGACGGCGGCGTCCTCCCCAACCATCGCCGGGTCGGTGCTGCTGTCGTCGTACACCTCCCCGGTGCGCAGGTCGACGTAGCCACCGGTCGACATGCCCGGATCCCCCTCCAGCTCGCTACCGAGCATCTCGAGGTCGACCGGCACCACCCGTCCCGTCAGCGGCTCGCCGCGCAGGCACGCGAGCAGATCCTCGGCCAGCACCCCGTCACCCGTGCCGCCGCGCCACGTCAGCCGGTTGATGACCGACACCGCCACCGGCTCGGCCTGCTCCCGTCGCTGCTGCAGTGCCATCGGCATGCCGGCCCCCACCTGTTGCAGCGCATCGTCGACGTCACGCCCGCGCACCGCGGCGAGAAAGCGGACGGCATCTGCTGTCGCGATAGCGGCGCGCAGCTCGGACACCTCGAGCGCGGGCACCTGCTCCCGTGCGGGCCACGCGTGCAGCAGCATCGGATGCGGCTGGGGTGGTCTGCGCGGCGCCCGGCCTTCCCCGTCGTCGCCATTCCACCGGCGCCCGTACTGATCCGGAATGCTGCCCCAGCCCCAGTACGGCAGGGGGTTGCCGGGGGCGATGCCCAATACCTGGATAGGGTCGACCTTCTCCCTCCCGACCACACAGCGGTGCGTCCAGTCATCGCCCAGGTCGAAGGTGAACTGGAACTCCACACCCAGCCCCAGCAGCCGGGCGACCTTCGCCGACTCGATGTCCACCGGCTCGGTGATCGGCCCACCGACCGACTCCACCATCTCGGCGCCGGTCTCGGTGTCGGTGACCACTCGTCCATCGGCAAGGGTGAACATCGACAGATGAGAGCGGTCCCACCGGGCGAAGCCGTCGTTGATCGCATTCGCAAGGTCCATGAAGGTATGCGACGGTCCGACCGCGAAGACGCGGCCGGGCCACGGCCACAATTCCTCGCCGCGCCCGCCGAGCAGCTCCACCGTCACCGACAACCACGTTCGTGCCATTATCCGAGGATGGCATGCGGGCCGCGGCGCCGCCCGGCCGCAGCCGCAAACACAGACCACACCGCCGTGCCACGTGTGTCTGTGACCCATCGGCGTGGCCCACGGTCGGGCGTGTTGGGCGGCGAAAGGAGTGGATGTCTTGCTCTGCCGAACTCGGCGCCGATTTGAGAATCGCGGCGACCACGCGGCCGCTGCCGCTCGACCGTCGCCGGCCGCGCGGTAGGTCTGGGTCAGTGCCAGGAGTTCCACCAGAGGACTATGGGCACCAGCGAAGGGTTGCCACACCATCGAGCTGTCTCCCAAGCCGTACGGCGGGATCGGAATCACGTCATCACCTCCTGGTCGTGATCGGGGCTGGTGTCGGGGTGATCGGTCGATGGTTACTCCCATCGGGTGGCGTTCCATGCGTCCGTGCAGAGGAAGAGCCTGTTCTGCTTCTTTTGGTGATTTCGGTGAGGATGTTTTCGTCGACGAGTTTTTTTTGATGGCGGTGTTGGTGGCTTGGAAGGTTTTCCCGGTGAGGGTGGCTGCGGTGTTGACGTCGATCACGGGGTAGCCGATGAGCCATTCGGCGATTTCGATGGCTGAGCCGCGCAGGCCTTGTTCGCGGAGTCCGAGGATCATGGTGTCGCGGATTTTCATCAGTCGCTGGATGCGTTCGAGGCCTTCTTTGGCTTGTTCGGCCACGGCGGTGGAGAAGAACTCGATCCATGGGTTGTAGTCGCCGGTGATGGTGGTGTTGAGGAGGCCGTCTTGGTATTCGTCGCGTCGGGCTTCGAGCCAGGGTGCGATGTTGAGGATCGGCCATCGCAGTTCGCCGGCTTTCATCGGTTGGAGGAGTGCGATCAGGCGGCCCAGTCGGCCGTTGCCGTCGCCGTAGGGGTGCAGGGTAGATTTCTTGAACCTATCCCGCTGCACTCGCGAAAGCTTGAATGAACGGAACCCTCGTTCAAGCAAAACGCCTATTGCTTGAATCGCACCGGCGCACGTTGTAGCCGGCACCCGACCCGCGGGGTGCGGGCCGTCTTCGTTGTGATCCCGTTGTGACCTGATGTGATGGCATGTCCCCGGTCACCCGCCCGGACAGGTCGAGGAGCAGGACGGTGGCGCCTGGACCCTCGCCTGGGGTGCCCCGGGTCGTGAGGGGCGCCGAACGTAGTTGTGATGTGGGGTGCCGGCGAGCACCAGCGTGCCCGGTGTCGAGCATGTCTTGAAAGTTGTTGTATTTCAATATATTTTGCTAATAGGTTGGTGAACAGTGCTTTCCGCTGAGGATGCACAACCGATCGCCGTCCCGCCGTTGTGGTGGATCTTGTGGATCTGAACGCCTTTGACGGGAAGGTGCCGAGGATCGGTTGCACACTGGTCTCCTGCGATTGGGGAGGAATGCACTCGGGACTGCCACGGTGGTCATGGTGGATCGTCGGGGACCGCCCACAGGACCGAGCCGGTCCGTCGGCCGGTGTCGGGGATCAGTGTCCGTAGCCGGGCGGCGTCGTCGCGCAGTGCCTTCTGCAGGTGGGGTCGGACGTCCTCGGCGACGTCTGGTGGGAGTGAGCAGCCTTGGTGTACGAGGTCGGCGGTGTTCTCGATGAGCCGCGCCGCTCGCATGAGGAGCGGTTCCGGCACCCGGACGGTGGGGAGGTCGCCGTCGTGGTCTCGGGTCAGGACGCCGAGAGTGGAGATCAGTGCCATCGCTGGTGTCGGCTCGTGGGGATCGCCGCCCTCGCCGGCGCCGGCGAGGGCGGCGACTTCGATGAGGGCGGCGATTGTCGCACCGAGGGTGGGCAGGGGCATGGCGATGGTGCGGGGCAGGGTCAGCAGGTCGGCGCCGGGTGCCTCGTCCTTGATGCTCAGGGCCAGTTCACGGGCGAGGGTGCGC
>NZ_JAAOQS010000121.1:0-24064 GCF_011603105.1 Rhodococcus sp. A14
GCCCCCACCCGAGCCCGAATCGCCGGCGCGCATCGTCGCCCGCAACGCACGGGCGATGGTCGCAGGCTTCTTCGGCGCGCACTGGCGACTCCTCGGCGCCGTCGTCTGCACGATTGTCCTCATGATCGCCCCCTTCGGCGAAGGGAACGTCGGGCTCCGCGTGTTCGCGACCATCCTCGCCGTCGTCGGCGCGCCCGTGTTCTGGCTCCTCTACGTCCAGCACCGGCACGCGAACGACCGGTAAGACGAGAAACCACCGTCAGCATGTACTGACGGTGGTTTCTCGTATCGGGTTCGGAGTGGGCGAATCTCAGTTCGCGGTCGGGAGCGACTTCAGCGACGTGACGGTGGCGACGCAGGCGCGAGCGGCCTCGGCGCCCTTCTTCACGAAGTGATCGTGGAAGTAGTTGAGGTGCTCGTCGTGCTCGTGGAAGTGGTGCGGCGTCAGCACAACCGAGAACACCGGCACATCCGTGTCGAGTTGCACGCGCATGAGGCCGTCGATCACCGCGGTCGCGACGAACTCGTGCCGGTAGATGCCACCGTCCACGACGAGCGCGGCGGCGACGACGGCGTCGTAACGGCCGGTGAGGGCGAGGCGGCGTGCGTGCAGCGGGATCTCGAACGCGCCCGGCACCTCGAAGAAGTCCAGTTCGTCCTTCGAATACCCCAGCGTGTTCACCTCATCGGTGAAGCCCTCGCGTGCGCGGTCGACGATGTTGCGGTGCCACGTGGCCTGGATGAACGCGATTCGTCCCTGACTCTCACTCATGGTCTGAAACTACTGCACCGGAGCTAGCGCTGTGAACGGGGCAGTGCCGTGGACCGGCCCCACCCGGAGTCGTCGGTGAGGTGCTCGAGCAGCGGCTGAATCCGGTACGGCAGCGGGCTGGTCAGCGCGATGGTGGTGGTCGAATGCGTGATGCCGGGCAGGTTCGCGATCTTCTCCAGCAACTTCTGCAGCTCCGCGTGCGTGGACGTGGCCACCCGCACCAGCAGGTCTTCGCGGCCGGTGGTCGCGTGGATCTCGATGACCTCCGGCAGGTCGACGAGGCGGTTGCCGACGGCGGTGAGCTTGCCCTGTTCGAGTTCGAGCCCGACGAACGCCTGGATGGGAATCCCGACCTCGGCGAGGTCGAGGTTGGGGCGGAAGCCGGTGAGCAGTCCGCTGGTCTCCATGCGCTTCATCCGGGACTGCACGGTGTTGCGGGCGACGCCCAGCGAGTTGGCGAGTTCGGCCACGCTCATGCGTGAGTCCTTGCCGAGCAGTCCGAGCAACTGCACGTCGAGCTTGTCGATGCTGAGCACTTTGGGTACCTCCGGGAAGTGACGACCGTCACCTGTTGCGTGAACTGATCAGTTGATCCGATTTGCGTTGACCAAATCTTAGACCAGATACAGGATCAAGCTCACGAAATGCTCAACGCGACGGATCGGGAATCGCAGATGACTCAGCTAGACGACGCTCGCACCAGTGCAGCATCCTTTGATCTCGCCGACCGATACCGGGCCGACTCGGGCCCGGTGTTGATGACCGGTGTCCAGGCCATCGCCCGCCAGCTGGTGGAGCAGCACGAACGCGACCGCCGCGCGGGACTGAACGTCGCGACGTTCGTCTCCGGCTACCAGGGCAGCCCCCTCGCCGGCCTCGACCGCACCATCGCCGCCATCCCCACGTTGAGCACCGACCACGACGTGAAGTTCGTGCCCGGCATGAACGAGGAACTCGCCGCGACGTCCGTCTGGGGCAGCCAGGTCGACCTCCCGCAGGGCGAGCGCACCCACGACGGCGTCGTCGGCGTCTGGTACGGCAAGGGTCCCGGCCTCGACCGCGCCAGCGACTCCATCCGGCACGCCGCCATGTACGGCGCCAACGCCCGCGGCGGCGTCCTCGTCCTCGTCGGCGACGACCCCAACGCCAAGTCCTCCACCATCCCCTGCGCCAGCGAGCGGTCCATGGCCGCGATGGGCATGCCCGTGTTCTTCCCGCGCAACGCCGAAGAGGTCATCACGTTCGGCCTCTACGGTGTGGCGCTGTCGCGGATCTCCGGCTGCTGGTCGGGCATGAAGATCGTCGCCGACGTGGCCGACGGACTGTGGACCCTCGACCGGAACTTCGCCGACCTCGACATCGTGCTCCCCGAGATCGAGTGGAACGGCAAGCCGTGGTCGTACCGGCAGCGCGTGCTCGCGTCCCCGCCCGACAGTGTCTACGCCGAGGCCGACCTGTACGGGCCGCGCTGGGCGATGGTCGAGGCGTTCAACGCCGCCAACGAGATCGACAAGATCGAGGTCAACCCGCGCACCGCGTGGCTGGGCATCGCCGCCGTCGGCACCGCCTACGACTCGCTGCGCCAGGCCCTGCTCGACCTCGGGCTCGGCGACTCCCAGCTCGAGGACGCCGGCATCCGCATCCTCCGCATCGGCATGCCCTACCCCCTGGGCGCCGACAAGGTTCGCGAACTCGCCGACGGCGTCGAGCAGGTCCTCGTCGTCGAGGAGAAGATGCCGTTCGTCGAGTCGCAGCTCAAGGACATCCTCTACGGCGGCGCCAGCGCGCCCGCGGTGCTGGGGAAGAAGAACACGCAGGGCAAGAACCTGATCCCCGTCGACGGTGAACTGACCGCCGCCCGTCTCACCGGACCGTTGCGCCGCGTCCTGAAGGACCGGGTCGCGCTGACGCCGGCCCCACCGCCGCGCCTCGAGCTGACCGTCCTCCCGACGTCGCGCACCCCGTACTTCTGCTCCGGCTGCCCGCACAACCGCTCCACCGCGGTGCCCGAGGGATCGATCGCGGGCGGCGGCATCGGCTGCCACACGCTGGTCACGATGTCCGGTCGCACCGACAGCGCCGTCACGATGCTCACCCAGATGGGCGGCGAGGGCGCGCAGTGGATCGGGCAGGCCCCGTTCAGCGACGTCAAGCACATGTTCCAGAACGTCGGCGACGGCACCTACTTCCACTCCGGTCAGCTCGCCGTGCAGGCGTGCGTCGCCGCCGGCGTCAACATCACGTACAAGGTGCTCTACAACTCCGCCGTCGCGATGACCGGCGCGCAGGACGCCGAGGCCGGGCTGACCGTGCCGCAGCTGACCCACAAGCTGGCGTCCGAGGGCGTCAAGCAGATCATCGTGTGCGCCGAGGATCCCAAGCGGCACAAGGGCGCCCACTTCGCCGCCAACACACTGCTGTGGGACCGGACCCGGCTCGACGAGGCGCAGCGCGTCCTGCGCGACATCGAGGGCGTCACCGTGCTGATCTTCGACCAGCAGTGCGCCGCCGAGGCCCGCCGCAAGCGCAAGCGCGGCAAGCTGCCCGCCCGCCGCACCCGCGTCGTCATCAACGAGGCCGTCTGCGAGGGCTGCGGCGACTGCGGCGTCAAGTCCAACTGCCTGTCCGTGCAGCCCGTCGACACCGAATTCGGCCGCAAGACCAAGATCGACCAGACCAGCTGCAACACCGACTACTCCTGCCTCGAGGGCGACTGCCCGTCGTTCGTGACGGTCGAGCTGCCCGAGGAAGGCGCGCCGAAGACGTTGCGCGAGATCCCCGTTCCGCCGGAGGTCGGCGACCCCGATCCCGCCGTGTGGACCGGAACGCACAACCTGTTCATGGCCGGTGTCGGCGGTACCGGCATCGTCACCGTCAACCAGGTGCTGGGCATGGCCGCGCTGCGCGCCGGGCTGCACGTCGAGGGACTCGACCAGACCGGTCTCAGCCAGAAGGCCGGACCCGTCACGTCGCACCTGCGGCTCAGCGATCAGAAGACGAGGACAGGGAGCTCGGCGCCGTCCAACCGGATCAGCCCCGCGACCGCCGACTGCGTCCTCGCATTCGACCTGCTGACCGCGGCCGACGCCAAGTACGCCGGCTTCGGCAGCTCCGACCGGACCATCACCGTCGCGTCGACCAGCCAGACCCCGACCGGCGACATGGTCTACGACCCCGCAGTCCGCTACCCGGACGAGGACAAGCTGCTCGAGCGTCTCGACGTCTCGGCCCGCGAACTGACCGCCATCGACGGGCTCGCCGCCGCCACCGCACTGTTCGGTAGCACCGCCGCCGCCAACTTCCTGCTGGTCGGTGCGGCCTACCAGGCCGGCGGACTGCCCGTCCCCGCACGGTTCATCGAGGAGGCCCTCGAGATCAACGGGGTGGCCGTCGAGTCCAACAAGGCCGCGTTCCACTGGGGACGCGTCGCCGTCGCCGACCGGGAGGCCTTCCTGGCCGCCACCAGCTCGGCCGCCGTGGCTCAGCGCAGCGACACCGTCGTCCCGACGCACCTGTTCGCCGGATCCACCCTCGACGGCACGACGCTCGAACTCACCGAACGCCGCGCCGCGAACCTCGTTGCGTTCCAGGGTGACCGCGTCGCCGCCCGCTACATCGCCCTGGTGCAGCAGGCATGGGACGCCGAGCGCGAGCTGGGCAGCCGGACCGAGTTCAGCGAGGCCGTCGCCGCCGGCCTGCACAAGCTCACCGCCTACAAGGACGAATACGAAGTGGCCCGGATGCTCACCGACCAGGCGTTCCTCGACGCCGCCGCCGGCGAGGTCCCCGGCGCGGGCAAGCTCACCTACAAGCTGCACCCGCCCGTCCTCAAGGCCATGGGCCGCAAGACCAAGATCGGTTTCGGCCCCCGCTCGCACGTCGCGCTCAAGACCCTCGCCAAGGCGAAGTTCCTGCGCGGCACCGCGTTCGACCCGTTCGGCTACGCCAAGGTCCGTCGTCTCGAGCGTCAGCTGCTCGCGCACTACGAGACCACGGTGGCCGGCCTCGTCGCCGACCTCTCCGCCGACACCTACGACACCGCAACGCTGATCGCCGCGACCCCCGACCTCGTCCGGGGCTACGAGGACGTGAAGCTGCGCAACGTCACCGTCTACCTCCAGCGTCTCGCCGAACTCGGCGTCGACACCTCCACCATCACGATTGCCACCACTCCGGAAAGGTCCTGAGAAGACATGACTCTCACCGCGGAACGTCACGACACCGCACTGCCCGAAAACGCTGGAGTGTTCGAGCGCACCGATTTCCCCACCGACACCGCCCACGAGCAGGTGACGTTCTTCCAGGACCCCGCCACCGGGCTCAAGGCGATCGTCGCGATCCACGACACCACCCTCGGACCGGCGCTCGGCGGCACCCGCTTCTACCCGTACGCCGACGAGGCCGCCGCGCTCAAGGACGTGCTGCGCCTGTCGCGGGGCATGACCTACAAGTCGGCGATCGCCGGAGTCGACCTCGGCGGCGGCAAGGCCGTCATCATCGGCGACCCCGCCACCGGCAAGTCGGAAGCGCTGCTCGAGGCGTACGCCCGCTTCGTCCAGACGCTCGGCGGCCGGTACATCACCGCCGGCGACGTGGGCACCAACTCCGACGACCTCGACGTGATGGGCCGCGCCACCGACTACGTCGTCGGACGCAACACGTCCGCCGGCGGGTCCGGCGACAGCGCCCCGATGACCGCCCTCGGCGTGTTCCAGGGGATGCGCGCCGCCGCCCAGGCGAAGTGGGGCACCCCGAGCCTCGCCGGCCGCACCGTCGGCGTCGAGGGCACCGGCAAGGTCGGCTACCAGCTGATCAAGCTGCTGCTCGCCGACGGCGCATCGGTGGTCGCCACCGACGTCGACGCCGCCGCACTCGACCGCGTCGCCCGCGACTTCCCCGAGGTCAAGATCGCGTCCACCGTCATCGACCAGGAACTCGACGTCTACGCACCCTGCGCGATGGGCGCCACGCTCACCGACGAGTCCGTCGCCGCGATCACCGCCCAGGTGATCTGCGGGGCCGCGAACAACCAGCTCGCCCACCCCGCGGTCGAGCACGACCTCGGCGAACGCGGCATCACCTGGGTCCCCGACTACGTCGCCAACGGCGGCGGACTCATCCAGGTCGCCGGCGAGCGGCTCGGCACGTCCGCCGACGACGTCCGCGCGCAGGTCGAGAAGATCTTCGCCACCGTCGTGCAGATCCTCGACGTCGCGAAGCGGGACGGCATCCTCGCCGGCGCCGCAGCCGACGCCGTCGCCGAGGCCCGGATCGCGGCAGCCAAGTAGGCGGCTCCGCCGCCCGTGAGTGGTTAGCGAGTGCCTGCACTCGTTAACCACTCACGGGCGCGAAGCGCCTAGGCCGTCAGCCGCCGGTGCAGTTCCCAGGCATTGCGCTCGACGCGGTTGGATTCGAGCATCCCGTCGGCCCGGACGTTCCACACCGCGGTACCCGTCAGATGGATCGGTTGCCCGTCCGGTTCGGTGCCCATGAATCCGCGATTGCGGCCGGTCATTTCCCACAGCGACGCGACGCGGGAACCGTCCTCGTTCTGGAACGTTTCGACGGGGATGAACTCCAGATCCTCGACGGTCGACTGAAACTTCAGCACCCATTCCTTGAAGGTGTCGCGGCCGCGGATGGCCTCCCCACCGGTGACGATGACGAAATCGTCGACGACGAGCTCGTCGATCGCGTGGGGATCCTGGGGTGACTGCCACACCCGGGCCCAGAAATTCTCGACTGCGTGAACTCCGTGTTGTACAGACATGGTTGCCTTGCCTCTCACTAACTTGGAATTTCCAAGTTAGCATGGATACGACGAGGTCGCGCCCCGTTCCTCACGAGTTCCGGTTAACCCTGCGGATTGCCGGCCGGGGCCGGAGCGCCCTGCTGTACATGCAGAGTCGATGCCGGAACGCGGCGACCGTCGTCGGTGACGAAGGCGAGGGACACGGCCTCGCCGGTGGTCTCGTCGGTGTACTCGGGGGAGGTGCTACCCGGCCGCGGCAGATGGTCGCGCCCGAACTGTCCCAGCGCCCCGATCACGACATGCAACTGCTTGCCCTTCTCGGTCAGCACGTACTCCCGACGTTCCCGCGACCCCTCCTGGCGATAGGCGCGGCGTTCGAGGATTCCTTCGTCGACGAGCATCGCCAACCGTGCGGTGAGCACGTCGGACGCCACCCCGAGACTGCGGGTGAACTCCGAGAACCGGCTGTGGCCCCAGAAGGCGTCGCGGACGATGAGCAGCGTCCACTTGTCGCCCAGGAGTTCGAGGGTGCGCGCGATGGAGCAACGGGCAGGGGTGGCCGACGACGGACTCATGTGACGAGGATACTCAGCGGCTCCGCCGCCCGTGCGCGGCGAACGAGTGCAGAGACTCGCTCACCGCGCACGGGTGCGAAGCGCCTCACGCCCGCATCCCCGTGACGACGGCGTCGAGGAACTCGTCCGCGATCTCTTCGGGTGTCTCGGCGCCCGCGGGGGTGATCCACAGGTAGCTGTAGTTGAACATGCCCAGCAGGCCCTTGACCATCAGCCGCGGGAGAGCCCGGAACTGTCCGTCGCGGATGCCCTGCTCCAGCGCGTTCCGCCAATGCGATTCGTAGCGTTCACGTTCGGCGATGATGCGATCACGACGCTCGTCCGTCAGGGCGTGGTACTCGCGGAAGAACACCGTCCACTCCGCACGGTGCTCGGCGATGTTCCGCATGAGGGCTCGTGCAAGACCGCGCAGCCGTTTCTCCGGATCGGCCTCGGACAGCGCGAGTTCGTCGGCCACCGTGTTCATCTGCGCGAGTTGCCGGCTGCTGATCTCGTAGAGGATTGCCTCCTTGCTGCCGATGTAGTGGTACAGCGCGCCCCGGCCCAGCCCGGTGGCCTCACCGATCTCGGCGACCCCGGTGCCGTGGTAGCCCGACTTCGCGAACAATTCGGCGGCCACCTGCAGGACTCGGTCCCGGTTGGCGTCGTACTTGTCGCTCATCGAAGGGCCCCTTTGTCTCCCGGCGGTCGAAGATGTGAGTCTAGACGGCCCAGATCACGGGTTCGGCGCGGCCAGCCCGGTGATCAGGGCGTCGAGAAACCCGTCGGCGATCTCTTCGGGGGTGCGGGTCCCGTCGGCGGTGAGCCAGAGGTAGCTGTAGTTGAACATGCCGAGCACACCCTTGATCATCAACGGCGGCAACAGTGTGAACACCCCGTCCCGGACGCCTTGGTCGAACGCGTGCCGCCAATGCGATTCGTACCGTTCGCGGGCCGCGACGACCCGCACACGCCGATCACCGGTCAGGGCGTGGTACTCGCGGAAGAACACCGTCCACTCCGCGCGGTGTTCGGCGATGTTGCGGAGCAGGGCGCGCGCGAGACCGCGGAGGCGGCGCTCCGGATCCGGTTCGGTCAGGGCGAGTTCGTCGGCGACCGTGTTCATCTGCGCGAGTTGCCGGCTGCTGATCGCGAACAGGACCTCCTCCTTGCTGCCGATGTAGTGGTAGAGCGCCCCGCGGCCGAGCCCCACCGCCGTGCCCAGGTCGGCGATCCCGGTGCCGTGGTAGCCCGACCTCGCGAACAGCTCGGCGGACACGCGCAGAATTTCGGCGCGGTTGAGGTCGTACTTGGTGCTCATCGAATCACCGTTCGACGTGCACGATCAGGGCCTGCCCCTGGCCGCCGCCCCCGCACAGCGCGGCTGCGCCGACGCCACCTCCGCGGCGTCGCAGTTCGAGCGCGAGGTGCAGGACGATCCGTGCCCCCGAGACGCCGATCGGGTGGCCGAGCGCGATCGCGCCGCCGTTGACGTTCACCCGGTCCGCGTCGAGACCGAGGCGTTCGGACGAGACGAGTGTGACGGCGGCGAACGCCTCGTTGATCTCGACGAGATCGAGGTCGCGAGGCGCGATCCCCTCGCGTCGGCACGCGGCCTGGATGGCGTTCGACGGCTGCTCGTGCAGACCCGAATCGGGTCCGGCGACCACAGCGCGTGATCCGATCTCGGCCAGCCACGACAGTCCGAGCCGGACGGCCGTCGACTTCCGTGTGACCACGACGGCGCAGGCACCGTCGGAGATCGGTGACGAGTTGCCCGCCGTCAGCGAGCCGCCTGCGGCGAAAGCCGGAGGCAGACCGGCGAGGTCGGCCGCCGAGGTGTCGGCCCGGATGCCCTCGTCGTGGCTCACGTCGGTCGACTCACCCCGCCCGGATCTGATCGGAACGGGAACGATCTCGGCCGCGAAGACGCCGTCCTTTCGTGCGCGTGCGGCCGCACGGTGCGAGCGCGCGGCCCACTCGTCCTGGGCCTCGCGGCTGATCCCGTACTCGGGATTCCTCGACTCGGTCAGCGCCCCCATCGACGACCCCGTGAAGGCGTCCTGGAGCCCGTCGAACGCGAGGTGGTCGATCAGAACCGTGTCGCCGTACCTGTGTCCGCGACGACTGTTCGTCAGCAGGTGCGGCGCAGTGCTCATCGATTCCTGACCGCCGGCGACGACGATGTCCGCGTCGCCGGCGGAGATCATCTGGTGCGCCAGCGTTATCGCGTCGATTCCGGAGAGGCACATCCGGTTGATGGTCAGTGCCGGTGCGGTCATGGGGATTCCGGCGGCTGCCGCCGCGACGCGCGCCGGCAGTTGGCCACTGCCCGCGGTGAGCACCTGGCCCATGACGACGTGGTCGACGGCGCGTGCGTCGACGCCGGCCGATTCCAGCGCACCACCGATCGCGTGGCTACCCAGTTCCTGGGCGCTCAGGCTCGACAGGGATCCCATGAAGCGTCCGAACGGGGTTCGCGCCCCCGCGACGAGGACGGTGGGGTCGTGATCCGTCATTGTTCTTCTCCTTCGAGAGCGTGGTGCCGCCCTGTGGCCGTTCCCGGCCGCAGGGCGGCTGTCGTGCGGATGTCAGGGCTGACGCGACGTCTCGAAGGCGTCGGAGAACGCGTACCCGTCGAGCAGGCGTCCCGCCGTGACCAGGTACTGGATCGTCGGGGTCCCCTCCTCGAGCCAGTTGAGGCGGGCGTCCCGGTAGAGGCGCTCGATCGGATGCGCGCGCGTGTATCCGATTCCGCCGTGGATGAGCAGAGCCCGGTCGGTCACCCGGCCGACGGCTTCGAGGCCGAACAGCTTGCACATGCTGGCCTCGGCGGGAATCCGTTCGCCGGCATCCCACTTCTGTGCTGCGTCGGCCAGGATCCCGCGCAGGGCGTAGACATCGGTGGCCATCTCCGCCAGGTAGCGCTGGATGGCCTGCCGTGTGCCGATCGGCTTGCCGAATGTGACACGGCTCTTCGCGTGGGCGATCGACAGTTCGAGGGCGCGCTCGGACGTGCCGAGGGAGCTTGCCGCGATGAACACCCGGCTGATCTCCAGTGCGCGTTCGAGGTGCTCGTTTCCCTGCCCCTCCACGCCGACGAGGGCGGTGGCGGGCACCCGGACGGAGTCGAGGGTGACGCGTCCGTGCTCGGTGCCCTTGCATCCCATCGTCTCGGGAAGTGCTGCGATCGAGAGACCGTCGGTCGCGCGGGGAACGAGGAACGCGGAGACGTCGGTGTCGGATGTCTTCGCGAAGACGATGAAGTGAGACGCGATGTCCGAGTTGGTGATCAACCACTTCTCGCCGTTCAGGATGTAATCGTCGCCCTCGCGCACCGCGGTCGACCCGAGGTCGGCGCCCGTCCCGAAACCCGGCTCCGTCAGCGCGAACGCGACCGAGTTCCGGCCCGTGGCCGTGCCCGGCAGCACGTCCGCCTTCTGCCGGTCGCTGCCGATCTCGGAGAGTGCGTGGGCGAAGGAGTTGTGCACGTGGACGATGACCCGGAGCCCGCCCTGCACCTTGGCGAACTCGGCGATGATCGGCAGGTACTGGGCGATCGAGAGGCCGCTGCCGCCGTACTCGCGGGGGACGAGCAGGCCGAGCGCGCCGATCCGCTCGAGGATGGGCATGACGATGTCGTGCGGAACCTGCTCGTCGTCCTCGATTCGCTGTTCGAGTGGATCGAGTTCGGACCAGATCGCTTCGAAAATGCGGTCCCGGAGCGCCAGGTACTCCGACTCCGGAATGCCGACCGAATGCGTGAGTGTCGCGGTCATGGTGTTGTGTCCCTTCGTTGTTGGTCGTTGCAGTCGTGGTGTGTCACAGCGCCCAGCCGCCGTCGGCGGTGAGGACGGAGCCAGTGCAGAATGTGGCGTCTTCGCTGAGGAAGACTGCGGCCTTGGCGATTTCGTCGACGGTGCCGAATCGGCCGAGGACGGTTTCTCGTTCGATGCGCCTACGTGCGGAGTCGGGCACCGCGTCGGTCATGTCGGTGGTGACGAAGCCGGGGGCCAGCACGTTGACCCGGATGCCGTCACGTGCGACCTCCTTGGCGAGTGAGCGACCGAAGCCGATCATCGCGGACTTCGCACTCGCGTACGCGGTGTCGCCGGCGTGACCGATCAGGCCGACGACCGACGACACGAGAACGATGCTCGGTGACCTGCCGTGCGCGAGGTGGGGTAGCGCGGCCCGGGCGAGGGCGACGGTGCCGCGGAGGTTCGTCTCTATCACGCTCCACCAGGCGTCCGGGTCCGTCTCGACGAGCCGCCCGCCCGACCACTGGCCCGCGTTCAGGACGAGCGAATCGAGGTGTCCCCAGTGCGAGACGACGCGCTCCACCGCCGTGGGCGCCGTGGTGTCGTCGTGCAGGTCGAAACGGATTGGGAGTACCTGTTCGGGGGCGTCCGCGGCGAGCTTCTCGGCGTCGTCACGTCTGGTCCGGTACGTGCAGCCCACCCGGCAGCCGCGCCGTGTCAGGGCTGTGGTGACGGCGGCTCCGATGCCGCGGGACCCGCCGGAGACCAACGCAACGCGGGGGGCGTCGTGATCGTTCTCGTTCATTCCCAGGAATGTACTGATCGATCCAAAAATAGTCCAGGGCGTTCGTGAAACTCGCGCTAATCGCTGTTTAAGCTCGATATTTGGGCGAAGTCCTAAGTGGATCGATCGGTACAAAAATGATTGCTATCGACGTCAGGGATGTGCTAGACCTGTGACCGTGGCCACACGGGGTGACGGTGCTGATGCGATGTCCGATCGGCGAACCCCGGGCGAGGCCCGACGGCCCGATCACAACCGCGGTGGCACCGGATCGACACGGCAGCCGCACCGCCCCACATCAGCAGCGATGGGAGATTCGATATGAGAGTCATCGACGACCTGGAGGTCACTCGGGTCAAACCGCGGAAGGTTGCCTTCGCGTCCTTCGTCGGAACGGCAATCGAGTGGTACGACTTCTTCATCTTCGGGACAGCGGCCGCCCTGGTATTCGGGAAGGCGTTCTTCCCGTCGTTGAGTCCGCTGTCGGGAACGCTGGCCGCATTCGCGACGTTCGGTGTCGCGTTCGTGTCGCGTCCCGCAGGCGCGATCGTCTTCGGGCACTTCGGAGACCGGATCGGCCGCAAGAAAATGCTGGTGTTCTCCCTGGTGCTGATGGGGTCGTCGACGGTCGCGATCGGACTCATTCCCACCTACGGAGCGATCGGTCTCGCAGCGCCCGTGCTGCTCGTCCTCGCGCGCCTGGCACAGGGCTTCGCGGTCGGCGGAGAATGGGGCGGCGCGGTGCTGATGGCAGTCGAACACGCACCGCGCGAGAGGCGGGCGTTCTACGGCAGCTGGCCGCAGGCCGGCGTGCCTGCCGGACTCGTGCTCGCGACGCTCGCGTTCCTTCTGGTCGAGCAGCTTCCCGAGGACAAGGTGCAGGCGTGGGGATGGAGGCTTCCGTTCCTCGCCAGTGCCGGGTTGGTCGCGGTCGGCATGTACGTGCGACTGAAGGTCGTCGAATCGCCGGAGTTCGAGAACGTCAAGCGCAACAAGAAGATTGCCGACTTCCCGATCCTCGCGGTCCTGCGGGGGGAGAAGCGCGCGCTGGGCGTCGGCATTCTGACCCAGGCCGCCTCCCTCGTGCCGTTCTACCTTGTCACCGTCTTCGTCCTGTCGTACGGTCCGAAGGAACTCGGCATCTCGCGGCAGACGATTCTGTTGAGCATCCTCGTCGCGTGTGTTCTCGACATCCTGTCGGTGCCCTACGCGTCGATGATCGCGGACCGGATCGGAGCACGGAAGATGTTGATCTACGGGTCCCTCTACATGGCCGCGATCGCGTACCCGTTCTTCTGGTTGCTGTCGACCGGCGTGGGTGTCGCCGTCCTGCTGGCGATGATTCTGATCATCACCATCGGTCACGCCGTCACCTATTCCGCGGTGGCCGGCTACGTCACCGGTCTGTTCCCGGCCGAAGTCCGGTACACCGGCGCGTCCGTCGCCTATCAGTTCGGTGGTGTCGTGTTCAGTGCTCCCGCACCGTTCATCGCGGTGGCGATCGCTGCCGAGGCGGACGGTTCGTGGGCCCTGGCCGCGTACATCGCCGCGGCGTGTGCCATCACGGTCCTGGTCCTGACCCTGACGAAAACTGCAAAGGTGAATCACTGATGTCTCCCGACAGACTCGCATCGTCCGCACTCTCCGGTGCCTGGCAGGACATCGAATCCCTGCTGGACCGCGACCCGTTCGGTGGCGACTTCAACACCGCCCACGAGATCTGCACCCGCTACGCGGCCGACCCGAACCGGGTGGCGCTGACCGTCCGTCACGAGGACGGCTCGGCCGACCGCTGGACGTACCGCGAACTCGACAGGCTCGCGGCCAAGGCGGCACGGGTGTTCGCACGCGCGGGGCTGACGCGGGGAGACCGCGTCGGCGGACTGCTCTCGCGACAGGTCGAGAGTTGGATCACCGCCCTGGCGGCGTGGCGCTCCGGGCTCGTGTACGTGCCGCTGTTCGGCGGGTTCGCCCCGGACGCGATCGGCCTGCGCCTCGACGCGGCGGGAGTCCGCGCGGTCGTGGTCGATCAGCGGTACCGGCCGGCCCTCGCGGAAGCGCAGGCGACCCACGGACTCGATCCCGCGGTGTTCGTCGTCGGCGACGTCGCGGCCCGCAAGGACGACCGGTCCTTCTGGACCGAGGTCGACCGGGCCGACGCCGACGGCCCGCTCGCGACCACGGCACTCGGGGATACCGCCACCCTGCTGTTCACCAGCGGAACATCCGGAACACCGAAGGCGTGCACCATGACCCACGCCACCTTCGTCTCGGTCATGCCCTACGCGAAGGCCGTTCTCGGGGCGACCCGCGACAGCGTCGTCTTCTCGACGTCGGACCCGGCGTGGGCGTTCGGGCTGTACAGCACCGGTGCCGCCGTCATGGCGCTGGGCGTGCCGCGGGTCATGTACTCCGGGAAGTTCGTCCCCGAGGCCTGGCATCGCGTCATCCGGGAAGAGAAGGCCACGATCCTCACCACCGCGCCGGCCGCCCTGCGGCGACTGACGGCGACGTTCGCGCAGGAGGGAGTGCCGCCGACGCTCCGCACCGTCGCCGCTGCCGGTGAACCGCTCACCGCGGCGGTCGCCGCGGCCTGGGCCGGCACCGGTGCCCCCGCCGTGCGCAACGGGTACGGACTGTCCGAGGTCGGCATGCTCCTGGGCGACACCCAGGGCACCGAAACGAGGTCCGGCCCGGGCTGGATGTCCGCCACGATTCCGGGTTTCGACACCTTCCTCGCCGACCGGGACGGGCAACCGGTAGCCGACGGCCAACCGGGATTGATCGCGGTGCGGCAGCCCCGGCACCAGATGTCCAGCGGCTACGAGAACACCCCCGACCTGTGGGCCGACCGCTGGCGCGGCGACGTATTCCTCACCGAGGACCGAGCCGTCACAGACCCCGAGGGACGGTGGCAGATTCTCGGCCGGGACGACGACATGATCATCGCGTCAGGGCACAACATCAGCCCGGTCGAGGTCGAGAACGCGCTGTTGCAGCACCCGGCGGTCGCCGACGCCGCGGCAGTCGCGTACGACGATCCGATCCGCGGCGGAGTGGTCCGGGCCGTCGTCGTCCGCGCGGACGCCCGGGCCGGCGACGGCGACCTCGTCACGCAACTCACACACCTCGTCGCGCAACGCGTCGGACCCTACGCGGCACCCAAGGTCGTCGACTTCCGGTCCGACCTCCCGCGCACCGAAGTCGGCAAGCTGCGCCGGGCTGCCGTCCGCGAACTCCCAATCACATCAGCGGGGGCAACTGCATGCGCGCACTGATGGTCACCGCGCTCGACGGTCCCCGGGCCCTCGCCCCGGTCGAGGTCGACGAACCCGTCGCGGACGAATCCGCGATCCTGGTCGAGGTTCATGCGGTCGGGGTGTCGTTCCCGGATCTGCTTCTCACCCAGGGCCTGTACCAGTACAAGCCGGAACTTCCCTTCGTCCCGGGCGGCGAGGTCGCCGGGATCGTGCGGTCAGCGCCTGACGGCAGCGGATATTCTCCGGGGGACCGGGTCGTCGGATTGACCGGGGTGGGCGGCGCGATGGCGGAAGTGGTCGCGCTGCCGCCGGAGACGACTTTCTCCCTCCCCGACACGATCTCGATGTCCGCGGGCGCCGCCCTGCTGTTCAACTACCTCACCGTGCATTTCGCGCTGGTTCGTCGCGGGCGCCTCGAGAAGGGGGAGTCGGTGCTCGTCCAGGGCGCGGCGGGAGGCATCGGCACCGCCGCGATGACCCTGGCGCCCCACCTCGGCGCGTCGCGGACCCTCGCGGTCGTCAGCAGTGAGGAGAAGGCGGAGTACGTGCGGAGCCTCGGCGCCTCCGACGTCGTGACCACCGGGAACTGGCGGGACGAGGTCCTCGCGATCACCGACGGCCGCGGGGTGGACGTCGTGGTCGACCCCGTCGGGGGCGATCGCTTCACCGACAGCGTCCGATCCCTGGCGACGGGCGGGAGGATTCTCGTGATGGGCTTCACCGGCCGGGACATCCCCTCGGTGAAAGTGAACCGACTGCTCCTGAAGAACGCGTCCGCAGTCGGAGTCGCGTGGGGCTCGTGGTGGGCCGAGGACCCCCGACGACTGTCCGCGCAGTGGAGCGAATTATGTCCCTTGCTCGCGTCGGGCGCGTTGAAAATACCGGAGCCGACGCGGTACCCGTTCGAGACGGCGGCCGAGGCCCTGCTCGACCTCGAACACCGCCGAACCGTCGGGAAGAGTGTCCTCACCCTCCGGTGAGGCGGCTCCGCCGCCCGTGAGTGGTTAACGAGTCCCTGCACTCGTTAACCACTCACGGGCCGTAGGCCTAGGCTCTCCCTCATGGAAACCGAGTTCGTCCGCTGGACCGAGGACGGCACCGAGCATTCGGCGGTGTGGCGGTCCACCAGCGGGGCGACGCCCCCGAAGAAGATTCGCGTGGCCGACGACTCGATGACCGCCGACGAGGCGTACCGCCTGGCGTGCGAGGGGACGGCGCTGCTGTGGCGCGGCGACTTCCACAACGCCCGCCAGCTCGGCACCGCTGTCGCCGCCCGCACCGACCGTAAGACCCGCAAGACGTCCACCGACCCCGCCACCGCGTTCCACCTGCACCGGCAGACGCAGTCGCGGAGAGCGGGGATCCTCGGGATGCTGCTGGTGCCGTTCGACGCCGACCAGACCGTCCCGCTGCGACGCGCCCCCGACGTGCGGCAGGCGGTGCTCGCGGCGTACGGACCCACGGACCAGCCCACCGTCACCACCCTGCGCGACCTGCTCGGGGCGATCGGCGCCCACGAGTGGCAGAAGAAGGGCGTCGAGATCCCCGCCCTCGGGGCGCGCATCCACCCCGGCTACGGCGTGTTCTCGCCGATTCGCGGCGAATACGTCGACCTCGTCGCCGACACCCCGCTGCCGCCGCACACGCAGGCGTTCGACATCGGCACCGGCACCGGTGTGCTGGCCGCCGTCCTCGCGCACCGCGGCGTCGAGAAGGTGATCGCGACCGAACTCGACGCGAATGCGCTCGCCTGCGCTCGGGCGAATCTGGACCGGCTCGGCTACGCCGGTCAGGTGCAGGTGGTGGAAACGGATCTGTTCCCCGACAGCCGGGCACCGCTGGTCGTGTGCAACCCGCCGTGGATTCCCGCCCGACCCACCTCGCCGATCGAGTACGCGATCTACGATCCGGACAGCCGGATGCTCCGCGGATTCTTGGCCGGGTTGGCCGAGCACCTCGAGCCCGGGGGAGAGGGCTGGCTCATCCTGTCCGACATCGCCGAGCATCTCGGACTGCGGACCCGCGACGAATTACTGACCTGGATCGACGACGCCGGACTGACCGTCCTCGGACGCCGGGACGTGGCGCCCCGGCACGGCAAGGTCGCCGACCGTTCGGATGCGTTGCACGCCGCGCGCAAGCGGGAGGTGACGTCGCTGTGGCGGCTCGGTGCGCAGGACCCGCCCGCCGGGTAGCAGCGGGACGTAACGGCGACGCGGTCCGGAACGGTCTCCATGTAGGTCACTGATTTCACCTACCTCGAGGAACCGCGGAATGACGTCGCCCCTGCCCGTGCTGGCTTCCGAGCCGCGGCGCAGCGGTGTGGAGCGGGGAACCCTCGGGTGGACGAGATGGTGCGACCCACTCCTGCTCGGACTCGTGGCGGTCGCGATCTCGGGATTCCGGTCGTGGTCGCCGTCGTTCTGGCACGACGAGGCCGCCACCGTCTCGGTCGCCGGGCGCGACATCCCCGACATGGTGCGGTTGCTGTTCGACGTCGACGCCGTCCACGGCGCGTACTACCTGGGCATGCATGGCTGGCTGCGCGTCGTCCCCCTCACCGAGTTCTGGCTGCGACTGCCCAGTGTGCTGGCCGTGGGGATCGGCGCCGCCGGCCTCGTCGTGCTCGGAAAGCTGGTGTCCACGCGACGGGTGGCGTTGGTCGCGGCGCTCGTGTTCGCGATCCTGCCGCGGGTGACGTCCGCCGGAATCGAAGCGCGCTCGTACGCGCTGTCCGCGGCGCTGGCGGTGTGGGTGACCGTCGTGTTCGTCGTGGCCGTGCGCAGGCGGACGGGCACCGCCTGGGTGTTGTATGCGCTGTTTGTCGCGGTCTCGACCACGGTGTTCCTCTACAGCATCCTGATCGTTGCCGCGCACGTCGTGACGCTGGCGGTGACGAAGACCGGACGTCGCTGCGTCGGGTCGTTCGTCCTGGCTGCCTGCGCGGGCATCGCGATCGCGGCGCCGGTGATCGTGCTGGTGCAATCGCAGGCGGATCAGGTCTCGTGGATCGCCGGCCGGAATTTCGATCTCGTGTGGATCGTGCTCGTCGAGCAGTACTTCGACAACGCCCTCCCCGTCGCCGTCGTGTCAGGACTGCTCGTCGTCGCCGGAGTGACGGTCGGCATCGTCCGGGAGCGTGACCGCCGGGACGGCGACCAGGCCGGGCTTCTCGCGACCGCGGTGCCCTGGCTCGTGGTGCCCACCGCGCTGGTGCTGCTGTATTCGCTGACGTCGCAGAACGTGTATCTGGGTCGCTACTTCACGTTCACCGCTCCCGCGTGCGCACTGCTCCTCGGACAGTCGATGGTGTGGATCGCCGGCCTCGCCGGACGACGATCGCTGCCGCTTCTCGCGGTGATCCTCGCACTGTTCGGTGCCATCGCCCTGCCGTACTACCTCGTCCAGCGCGGACCGTACGCCAAGCCGAGCGGCATGGATTACAGCCGCGTCGCCGACCTCGTCGAATCCGAGTCCGCACCCGGCGACTGCGTGCTCTACGACCTGAAGAACGTCTGGAATCCCGGCCCGATGCGCACCGTCGAGACCGTCGATCCGCCCGCCTTCGCCGCTCTCCGCGACATCTCGCGGGGATCGACGGCCGCGGAACTGGGCGAGTTGTGGGACGAGACGCTGGCGCCCGACCGCATCGCGGACCAGATCAGGAGTTGTCCGGCGATCTGGCTGCTCACCGACCGATCCGCGGGGGTCGACAGCCACACCGGGGCGGCCGTCGATTCCCGTGATCCGGTGGCGCTCGGCGCCAACTTCCGCGTCGTGCGGTCCTACGGTTTCGACGTGGACGAGCGGTGGCAACTCAACGTCAGCCAGGTCGTGCACTTCGTCCGGCGCGGCACGTAGCGCGCTTTTCCGTTCCGGTGGCGGATCCTCGACCACCACCTCATGCCTGGGCTTTCGCAGGGTGGGCGACGCACGCTGGCGTCAGATCGCGGCGAGCACCCTGATTGCCGCCGCCGCCGCAGGGCCCCCGGTCAGATAAACCCACCGATCCAGTCGCCTCGTTGATCGACGGAGCACAATCTCGACGGCACCGCGGGCCGGACTCGGGCGCTTGCCGCCGCCGCTAGTTGACGAGCCCAGCAAGCAAACCCGGCCGTACGCCGTTCCCGAGAAGGACATCCGCGACGTCGCACCTTCCCGGAGCAAGTCCACGACCGCTACCGTGCGAGAGGTGGAACTCATTCTCGCTGCCTCGGCCGAATTCGAGCGCGTGGTGCGCCACCTGCCGGTGGACTCATGGGACCTGCCCACACCGTCACAGATGTCGGTGCGTGACCTGGTCGAGCACGTCGTGGTGGGAAACCGCTTCACTGCGCTCCTGCTTGCCGGCGTCGGTCGTGAACAAGCCCGGAACATGCTCACAGACGACCAGCTCGGAGACGACCCGGTCGCCGCGGTGGCCGAATCGTGGCGACACCAGGCCGAGGCCTTCGCCGCCGCACCACCGGAACAGCCAGTTCCAGGCCCGAGGGGCGACGTCCCTGCCGAAGCGTTCCTGCGCTTCCGGCTCGTCGACCTTGTGGTTCACGCGTGGGACCTCCTCCGCGCGGCGGGCCTCGATGAAACTCTCGACCCGCCTGTGGTCGCCGGGCTGTCTCGTGTGGTCGAACCACATCTGGACGACATGCTCGCGTTCGGCGCGTACGGCGAGGGCCCGAGTGGCACAGTGCCTCCCGACGCTTCGCAGCAGACCCGACTCCTCGACTGGTTCGGGCGACGGCCCTAGCCGCACTGCTCGCAATCCACGCCGATGCCACCGACAAGGCGGAGGCGATGGCCGAGGTTCAGGTGCGAGCAGCGTTACGCCCGTGAGTGGTTGACGAGTTCCTGGACCCGTCAACCACTCACGGGCGCGGAGCGCCTACCGGCCCAGCTGCGGGAACGCGCGTTGCGCGCACGCGTGAGTAGACCAACCGATCGGCGTACCCGATGTCGCAGCCGAGGCCGATCGCGAAATTGCGTTCTGGGGCGAGATATCCGAGACCGCCGCTGTGGGTGGTGCGCGCGATCCACAGGTAGGCGCGCCCGTCCGGCATCTTCGACACCTGCGTGAGGATCCGGCCGGGATTCGCGAACGCCTCGTGGACCACCCACAGCGGGCAGCTGCCGCCGACTCGGGAGAAGTGGAATGCGGTGGCGGACTGGCGCTTCGAAATGTTCCCGGCGCCATCGGTGCGGACGAAGAAGAACGACACGCCGCGCTGGCCCGGCCGTTGCAGCGTCGACAGCAGGCGACAGATCGTCTCGAACCCCACCTCGAACTTCAGGCCCAGCAGGTCGATGTCGTAGTGGAGTGATTCGGCGGCACCCAGGAACAGCGTGTACGGCAGGATGAGCGCCCCGGCGAAGTAGGAGCCAACCCGATTCGCGCGAGCGCGGCGGACTCGGCGGTCAGCGACTCGTCCTCCGCGGCGATCGGGGAGTTGAAGGGCCCGCTGCAATCGAGCAGGGCGCGTCGAACAGTTTGATTCGCCCGCTCAGCGAGTACTCGGGCGTCCCCCAGCGCTCCGTCGTCGCCTGACGGCTTGTGCGCCTTTGTGGCTGCTGCCGCTACCAGAAAGGCGCACGGGCGCTAGCGCTTCTTGACGTGCGAGACGATTTCCGGATCGCTTTGTCCGTTGGTCTTCATCTTCTTGTCGGCGCGCTTCTCCTTCAGCGACTTACCGGACTTCTTCGACATGGAATTGCGGGGCGATTTGTCAGCCATGGACCATCCCTGAATGCGGAACCTGGACGGCTCCGATAGTGCTGACAGTACGCCACATCCCGGGAAACCCGGACCGATCGTCGAAAGGGCGGCTTCTAGGACGACGGATCGTCGAACAGGGTCTGCTCCTCGGGGTTGGTGAACAGCCCCATCTGCTCGGGCCGCGGCTTGGTGTCGGGAGCGCTCGCCGTCGGTGGCAGCACGACGGTGCGGAGGGCGTGGCGCAGGGCGCCGACGATGCGCTCCCACTGGTCCGCCGACGCATCGTCGGTTTCACGCAACCGGGTCACCCAGGCGATGCCGGTGTCCAGGAGCACGAGGATCCGGTCGCGGTCGTGACCGCAGACGTCGGTGACGACAGCCGGATCGGTGTCGCCTCCGGGCCCGGCATGGAGATGGAACAGCGTCTGGAGTTCCTTCGGCAGGTCGGTGGACGACATCCGGTTCTCGGTGCGAGGTGCCGCGTCCGCCTCCGCGTCCGGGCCGGAGTCGCGGTGGAAGAACAGTTCGCCACCGAACCGCGACGCGAACTCGTTGTCGACGGTGCTCAGGAAATCGGAGAACGCCTTGCAGCTGTCCGTGAGGTGCTGCGGGACGAACGGGTTGCCCGACACTTCCAGGAACGCCGACAACCGGTCGTCGACCAGCACGAACTTGATCCGTGACCACGTGCGGTTGAGGTCGGCGGTGACCTCGGCGGCGCGGGTGCGGTCGCTGATGTCGTGCACGAGCGGCGCGAACAGTTGCACGTCGACGGTGTCGGCGAGCGGGCCGACGAACAGGATGGTGTTGCCCATCCGGATCGGGACGTCGCCGTCCGGGTCGCGTTCGGGCAGCAGTCCGAGCATCGGCACCAACGCGAGCGTGATCAGTTCGTGGAGGTGCTCGACGTCGCGGGGGATCACGGCGGCCGCGGGGTCGAGTTGCGCGACGAGCGGCGGCCGCACCGCAACCGGGTCGAACGTGGCCTCGGGATCCGTACTCGACGTCTCGGTGCTCAGGAACGCGGGATGCGTGATTCCCCAGACGTCGCGGAACGCGGCCACGGCCATCGCGGCCAGTTGATCCGACCACGACAGCTTCTTGTCGACGTAGAACGCGGGGGAGCCGTCATCGGGTTCGTCGTCCGGGCCGCGCGTCGGCCGGTTCCAGCCCAGCTCGGTGAGGTACGTCTGCTCGGCCTCGGTCAGTGCGCGGTCGGGGTGCAGGTAATGGTTCGACGGCACCTCGCAGCGCACCGTGTCCCCGTCCCACACGACGAACTGGATGCACGGCATCAGCCCCTGGGATTCGTCGAGCTCCTCGAACCCCGATTCGAGGACCAGAAGGTCCTCGTCCTGCATCGCTGCCAGATAGTCCGCGAGGCGCCGCTGGAACTCGGCCCAGTCGCGGTTCACACTCGAATCCAGATCGAAGTCCTGCATGTCTGCTCCGTCCGGGTCGACCACGAATCACCTACTTCCGCTCTATACGGTAGCGGCGATCGCCGAGACCGCAGCGCAGGAGGGGGTGGCGCGCTCAGACGGGGTGACCGGCCGCGATCCGTCCGGTCAGCCGGGTGACGGCGCCGAGGAGGTCCCACGACGTGCCCGGTTCCACCGCCACGGCGGAATCGCCCCACACGAGGTACCGGCCGTCGCCCTCGATGTCCCGCCACGCCAGACCGCCGACGGGGCGTGGTGAGTGCCGCGCGCCGCGGATCACGGTGACGACCCCCTGGCTCCTCGACGGCCGGTCGAGGATCCGGGCCGCCCGTGCGCTCCCGGCCGGTGTCGGCGGGACCACGACGCCCGCCGCCGCGCCCGCGTCGGTGTCGGGGAGCTGAGCGATCAGCTGCCGGCCGACGTCGTACGGTTCGCAGCTCCGGATCACCACTTCGGCGCCCGGATGCTGCACCGCCGCGATCCCGTGCCCGCGTGCAATGGCTCCCGTCATGCGGACCGGGGTACCGCCTGCCGAACCGGAGATCTCGATCCGGAGGTCGGGTTCGGCGAGCACCAGCAGCGCCGACTCGAGCGCGTCGTGTTCGGGTCCGGAGAAGGCGGCGCGGATCCGGCGCTGCTCCGCCGCGTACTCGTCGGCGGTGGCCAGCGTGCTCGTGACCCTGAACGGATACGGAATGCGGTCCTGGCCGGTCCGGGCCCACAATGCCGAGAACTGCGGGCCGGTCAACACCCAGTGCCCCACGACTATCGGCCGATCACCGCGGGTGTCACGAGAGGCAATCTTCCGACGAGTTCGCTTCCCTCGTCGATGCTTTCGAGGTACGTCGGGGGTTCCGCCTCGTCTTCCCGCGCGGCCGGCAGGGCGGGAGCGCCCGGCCGTTCGGGGGTGGTCGTCCGGTGAGAGGACACGATGCTGCGCGCGTACTGCGCCACCCCGCCGCCGACGGCCCCGGCCAGCGCCGCACCCGCGATCGAACCCGGCGCAGCCTGTGCGGGCGCCGGCGAGTCCTCGAGCAGCACCTCGCCGCTCTTGCGGTGCCCATTGCGCGGGACGGATTCGGATTCGGGCTCGGCCACCTGCTCATCGCTGGGTATGCCGTGCACCCCGTTCGGTCCGATGTCGAAGCCCACCGGCTGACCGTTTGCCGTTGCCGCGGCATCGGTCGCGGCGAGGCCCGCAGCGGGGAGTTGTTCGTCCGCGACCCGATACGCCGAGGTGTAGAAGGTGTCCATGGCGGCCTTCGCGTTCTGTTCTGCGGCGTCGGCGTCGGCTTCCGCAGTCCAGTTGACGGGCAGCACCCGGGTCCAGTCGGTCGGGTGTTCGCCGGGCCGACCCACCGCGCCGCGGACCGCTTCGGCTCCGGTGGTCGCGTGCCGCAACGCATCCGCCACATCGGTGAATCGGCCGCCGACCTGCCCGGCGTGGGCGGCGTAGTCGTCGAGCGCCGACGCCACCGCGTCCGCGGTCGGCCCACGCCAGCCGGTGTCGACGGCGGCACGGGTCGCGTCGTGGAACTCGGTGACCGACTCCTGGAATCGGCGTCCGAGGTCGTCCCAGGCCGCGGCCACCGCACCGGACTCGGCGGGCCTCAGCGCGTCGACCGCACACCTGATGGCTCGGTGATCCCACTCGCCCGACCGAAAATTCTCCCCGCCACTCATCCCCGACCTCCGATGCTGGACACTCACGGTCCCGGAGTGGACCCCCCAATCCGGCGGGAAGCCACCTTACCGACTCCCGCACCGGGCTTGTCACCGCTCCCGATCTCGGAAAGGCTCGGGTGGGCCTCAGCCCCGCGGTCTGGTGGTGACGGGCGGGATGGTGATCACCGGACGCGTCGTCGTCGTGGTGGTGACCGGCGGCAGTGTCGGCTCCGCGGGTGACGCCGTCGGCGGGGCCGCGATCCGGGGCACGGTCTGCTCGGTCGTCGTGATGACGGGAGGCCGGGTCACGGGTGTGGTGACCGGGGCCAGGCTGATCGTCGGGGGAGGCGGCGCGACCGTGGTC
>NZ_JAAOQS010000122.1:0-23894 GCF_011603105.1 Rhodococcus sp. A14
CGCACCTCATCGCCTCGATCGAGGAATACCTCGACGCCCACAACGAAAACCCCCGACCCTACGAATGGACCGCGACCGCCGAATCCATCCTCGCCAAGGTCGCCCGCGGCCGCGTCGCACTCGAAAAAATCAGCTAAATCAGAGACACACCACTAGTTTCACGTCCGGTCGGCGGCCGCGTTGACCTCCTACACCGGTCCCGGAGAGGGGCTTCATCGGCGTCCTCCGCTCCCGGCTCTCCCGGCCCGGCAATCGGCAACTTGTACCGAGCCCTGCACACCACGGTCATCACCTCGTACTGTCGGACACGGTCGGTCGTGGTTACACGTGCTACCGCGCTGTGGGCACGAGTCGCCAGGACACGTTGCGCTGCTTGAAGACGGTTCCACCCTCTGCGGTGGCGGGCCGGGAGGACCCTCGGGGACGACTCCGAATCTATTATCCTGCCCGGCCCGCGGACACCCCACGCGTCGGTACGTCGGACCAGTCACGTCTTCCTCGTTTGAGGAAGACTGTGCGCATCACGCGTCCTCGAGCTCCACAGGCGAGGCAGCGCGTTCGAGAACTTCGACGGTTCCAGAATTGCCGTTAACGCGAATACGGTCGCCCGTCTTGATGGTGCGGCTTCCGCTTCGGGTGTTGACGACGCACGGCACCCGAAGCTCGCGGGCCACGACCGCTGCATGGCTAAGTGCTCCGCCGATGTCCACGACAAGGGCGGACGAGATGAACATCACCGAGGACCAACTCGGGTCGGTCGTCGGAGTCACTAGAACCTCGCCAGGTTGAACCGCGGCGAAATCAGGCTCGTAAAGGACACGCGCGATTCCCTCGACGACTCCTGCGCTAACACCGATGCCTTCAAGAGTCATCGCTCCCTCGGCGGTCAGACCGTCATCGGCGCCGACCGGCGTCGCCTCCGGCATGCCCTTCCACTCGCTCGGGATCGACAGCGCTGCGTAAGCATCCCGTCGCTCGCGCCGTTTCCGCACAAGCGACTTCACGTCGCTAGGTGTGTTTTCGACTTCTGCCGCGGTCAAGTAAAAGATGTCGTCGGTGTGCTCCAGAGTGCCCGCTTCAACGAGCAGTGCGCCAAGGCGCCGCGCGGATGCCCGGGTTCCATCGAGACCTTGCACCAACGACCGCTTTGCCGCACCGCGCAGCGGAATCCGTGTCGCTGCGAGTTTCAGCAGGAACCGAACGGCTGGTCTTTGCCATCTCGGCGTCGCAGCAAGCAGCTGTCGCGCCGCCATACCGGCCGCGATGTGGTGATCCGCCTCGCGAAGGCGAGGATCCTCATCGTCGTCTTGGAGGGCATAGGTCTCGATCAGTGTGCGCAGCGGCTCGGGATTCTCACGCCACACAACACTCGATATTTCGCCCTCCGACGGACCGTGCATTCCATGCCGCGCGACGACCTCGTCAAAGCGGAGCTCGTTGCGTGACGCCTTCCAGACGTCGGTGACGAGTCCCGAGACCTCAGCCCCACCGGAGCCGCTCAATGCCGAGATATCCACTCCAGCACGCTTGGTCAGTCGTTCAAGAATGTCGTACACCGGAACGATGCCTGCAAGGGAGCCGACGACCTGGGTCTCCAGGGCTCGGTCGAAGTGCCGTGTGGCGACGCGGAAGTTTTCGGTCGCCTCGGCTACCGTCAACGCTTTGGACACGCGCTGAAGATGCGGTGCGTACCAGGCGTCGACCGCTTTGACGGTCTCCCGGATCTCCTTGGTAACGGTCATGAATGTCCAGGGGAATCTGCCGGCGATAATGGGCCATCGACGACGTGTGGGATTCGCCTGCCAACCGTCGGGAACACGACCAAGGATGGATATGACGATGTCCTCGCTCGAGGTGCCAGGCATACGGTCGCCCATTGTGCCCATGTATTCGACCTGGATGGTGGGGCGGCCATAGAACACACGGAAGTAGTGGCGGTCGGCGTCATCAGTGAATTCCGACTCTGCCCGAGACAGAACACCGATTCGGAATGCGGCCTTCAATGCGGCCTTCTCGAGCGTCCGGTGCCACAGCGTCCAGTTCAGGGGAGTTAGAACCCCGGGCATCGCCTCGCCGAGGTTAGACGTGGTCCAATGAAGGTTCGGAGTGCTCGACGAGTGCAGCGGATCCCATCGTTGGGGTGTGGTGAGGTCCGAGTCGTTACCGGATTGGGACTGCTTAACCGGGGGGACGGGTTGCGATGCCCAGACGGTTTCCGGCCTCGCCTGCAGGAGCTGCACCTGTGAGGACGGTCCGGACCCGGCAATTGCCCACTCGACGTCCATCGGGGCGCCGAAGGCCGTCTCGATCTCTCGTCCGAGTTCGGCGATCCTGCACACTTCCTCGTTGCTGAGGGACCAGTCCGCACGCTCGCCGGGCGAGACTTCTACCTTGCGAACCTGCTGACTCGCCTCATCGAAGCGGTACGCAATCTGCTTATCCCCGATGACGCGCTTGCGCAACCCAAGAGTTTTCTTGTCGACCCAGAAGGAGTCCGGCGTGACCTCCCCGGCTACGACGGCTTCGCCGAGCCCGTAGTTCGATTCGATGTACAGCGCGTCGCGGTCACCGTTGGCCGGATCGAGGGTCATCATGACTCCTGCCGCACGAGCTTGTACCATCTCCTGAACGACCACCGCCATGGCTACATCCTCAGGCGGAACTCCCAAGCGGGCCCGATAGGCGATGACACGCGGGCTGAAGAGGCTTGCCCAGCACCGTACGATATGGGTAATAACCTGGTCTGCCCCCTGCACCCAGAGATAGGTGTCCTGCTGTCCAGCGAAAGAGGCGTCTGCACGATCCTCGGCGATCGCGCTGGACCGCACGGCGACGGGAGTCGGGGACAAGCCCAGCCCGCGGTATGCATCTTCGATAGTCGTGCGAAGCTCATCACTGATGAGCGCTTCCGTGAAGAGCGCGGAAATCACCTCAGACACGGCTGTGAGATCGCCCTCGGGGTCGGCTCCGCGAAGAGCGCTCTCGATGTGCTCGTTGATGCCCGCAGCCTTCACCGCCGCCCGGTACGCGTCGGTTGTAACGACGAAACCCGGAGGTACGGTCATGCCCGACCGCATAAGCGCTCCGAGTCCCAGCGCCTTGCCCCCGACCTCCGATGCGACATCCTCTCCGCACTTCTCGAGCGGCATCACTGCGATGACGTCCATGAACCTCTGCCTTCTGTCTGAGTTAACGATTGAAAATGTCGTCGCGCGGTGACGTAAATTCACCTTCGCCGCAGTCGGGTGTCGGGCGCTACCGGAACGGCATGTCACCGCGGTGTCTTGGTGCGCTAATCACCCTGGGGTCCGCCAACTCCTCGCGATGCGGAAGGTCGGATCTGCTCATACTGCTCAGCGAAAGCATAACCCAGAGGATGCGGCCAATCCAGGGTTTTTTCTATCTGACTTTAAATTGTTGCGGATCGGCCTGACGAATGGTCGTACGGTAGGTGCGAACGATTTTCGCTTACGAGCGATCCCGATGCGCTTCAATATATTTCGCCGTCTCAGGCTCGGTCATGCTTGTTGCAGTTGCGCTACCCGCGGGAGCTTCTATGAAGTTGGGTGCCGCGGACAATGAGGTGCCGGGGCACCTCCGGGCCCACGAACGCAGACCGCCCGGCCAGGCCGGTCCAGTCGGGCCGGCCTGGGAGAAAATCGTCGACCGTCGAGTCTCGTGCCGGCTTAGGTATGTGTCAGTTGGAGTGCAAGCGCTCCAGAAGGGCCGCCTCGGTGCGTCCGGAACCAGCGGACGGCCGTCAGTTCGGCTGCGACTACGTGGACGTCCACCTGGAGGGCCTTCTTGCCCCGTTCGCCAGCACTGGGCCGGCCCCCGCTGTGCGGGAAAGCCCGGATATTGCCTGGTGGGGTTTGCGGAGGCCTCAGCATTGACACTCGAAAGTGAGGTAGCTAACATAACGGTATTACAGACAACGTAGTTTGTCTCGTCGTTCCACCTGGAGCCGCGTACGCGCTGTCCCAGGAGGATGCAAGAAGGAGTAATGGTTTGGCGCACGTTGTCACCCAACCCTGCTGCAATGACGCAGCATGTGTGTCGGTCTGTCCCGTCAACTGCATCCATCCGGCGCCGCATGAGCCGGGTTATGGCACTGCGGAGATGCTGTATATCGATCCGGTCTCCTGTATCGATTGCGGCGCATGTGTCGAGGTATGCCCTGTGAGCGCGATCGTGGCCGATATCGATCTGACGGATGAGACGGCTCCGTACGAGGAGATCAACGCTGCGTTCTATTCGAACAGGACTTCCGAGGACGCGAATGTTGTTCGGGCACAGACAAAGAAAGTAGATTCGGACGAAAAGCTCCGCCCACTGAAGGTGGCTATCGTAGGTTCCGGCCCGGCGGCATGCTATACCGCAGAAGAGCTTCTCTTGCGCCGCGATCTCGCGGTCGAGGTGAACATGTTCGAACAGTTGCCCACTCCGTGGGGCCTGGTCCGTTACGGCGTCGCTCCCGATCATCAAGGGACGAAGGCGGTCGCCGGGCTGTTTCAGCGCACCGCAGGTCGCAGGGGTATGGAGATGTTTCTCAATGTCACTGTTGGAAAACATGTTACGCATGAGGAATTGCTGGAGTCGCACGATGCGGTGGTCTATGCGATCGGTGCTTCCGGGAGCCGACGGCTTGATATTCCCGGCGAGGAGCTACCTGGTAGCCACAGTGCAACCGAGTTCGTCGCGTGGTACAACGGACATCCCGATTTCGCCGACAGTGTGTTTGACCTGTCCGCCGACCGCGCTGTTGTGATCGGGAACGGCAATGTCGCTCTGGACGTCGCCCGTCTCCTTGTCAGCGAACCCCAAGCTCTCGCTAAGACGGATATGGCTACCCATGCCGTAGATAGGCTCGCTGGGAGCAATATCAAGGAAGTAGTCGTCATGGGACGGCGAGGACCGGCGCAGGCGGCATACACGACTCCGGAACTTTTAGCATTGAGTCAATCGTCGAGCTTTGATGTTCACGTAGACATGGACGAGTCCGAGCTGGATGCATACTCGCGCGCCGCTACCGAGGGGAATGACCCCATCGCGACGGTCAAGTTGGGGATTCTGAGGAAGCTCGCGTCCTCCGCCCCCAGTCCCGGCAAGAAGCGAATCGTCCTACGCTATCTCGCGTCCCCCTTGGAGGTATTGGGAGATGACCACGTAGAGGGATTGAGAATCGCACACAACGAATTGGTGTCCACACAGGATGGACGTTCGCAGGTGCGGCCTACGGGGGTCGAGGAGGACATCGAGTGCGGGCTCGTTCTGCGCTCGATTGGGTACCGAGGAGTTCCAACAGGACCGCTTCCCATTGAACCGGTCAGTGGCACGATTGCAAACCACGGCGGCCGTGTCACCTCGGAAAGCGGAGCCTGTCTGACAGGAGTCTACGTCGCGGGATGGATAAAGCGCGGCCCAACGGGCGTGATCGGCACCAACAAGAAGTGCGCAAAGGACACCGTCGAGAAGATCATCGAGGATCACCGCGCGGGGCGCCTCAAGGCACCTGTTCGTGCGCAGGAAAACTTGCGACAACTGATATCTGAGCGACAACCGGACTACCTGAACTTCGCCGGCGCGAAATCCATTGACGCGCACGAGCGAAGTCTGGGGAGGGAACGAGGAGCTCCGCGAATCAAGCTCATCGATTTGAATGAGATGCTGCGCGTTGCGGAAAGGCCAAATGTGTGAATCAACGTGATGCACAGAAGCCCGGTGTTCGTGACGGATTCAGCAGACTCTGTCAGTTCCCGGAAAAACTATAAGGAGGGCGAAGTAGTGAAGAGTGTGAACGAAATCGTCGAATCGATCGACTTGTACGATCCGGAACAGCGTCCGCATATGTTGGACGCGCTGCGTGCGGCTCGTGAAGGTGGGTGCCCCTTCCCGCGCGCCGCGGGCGACGGCGAATACTACGTCGCAACGCGATATGAAGACGTCAAGGCGATTGCTGAGCGACCCGACAAGTTCAGCAGTTGCGAACCTGCACTCAGGGGTCTCCCTGTCAGTTTGGCACCACTGGATCTGGACCCACCGATCCACCGCGACTTTCGGAAATTCCTCAACAAGTATTTCTCCCGCAACTACCTTCTGAAGTACGAGGACCAGATCCGTCAGGTCGGCCAAGACCTCGTCGCTAAAGTTGCGCGCAAGCTCGAGGAGCACGGCGAGTTCGAGTTCGTGCACGACTTCGCTATCCCGTTCACCGCCGGAGCGCTTGGTCGCGTGGTCTTTGCAACCGAGGACGCGGACCTCACCAAGCGCGCGGTCAGCGCCGTTGAGCGTGCCGCGACCGAAGGCACACCCGAAGCGTTCTTTGAAATCGCTCTGATCGCAGGTGAGCTTCTTGAAGAGGTCGAGAAGAATCCCGAATCGCGCGATGACGTACTCGGTGCGCTGGTCACTGCCACGGTGGAAGATGGTCGCTTGTTGACAGACGACGAACGCCTGGGCGTGGTAACAGCCCTGTTGGCCGGCGGACTCGACACCACTCGTAGCGCAATGTCGAATATCGCCTACCACCTCGCAACAAACCCTGAGGTCGAAGGCCGATTGCGTAACCCTGACTGGTGGAAGGTCGATCTCGACGAATTCCTGCGATTCGAACCCACGGTCTCCTTCATGGCTCGCACCGTCACCGAGGACACCACGATCGGGGATTGCGAGTTCAAAAAGGGCGACCGCATTGCGGTGAACTACATGTCGGCCAATCGCGACGTCGAACATTTCGACAATCCAGATGAATTGGACTTCGAGCGTATGGGCACTCCGCATGTGGCGTTCGGTGTGGGGGTTCATCGTTGCCTGGGCTCACATTTTGCGAGAATTCAGCTGGCGATCGCCTACGAGGAGCTGCTGAGCAAATTTGAAAACTTCCGGCTGACGATTCCGAAAGAAGAAACGCCACGTCAGGTTGGTATCAGTTACAACTCGGTCGAAAGCGTGCCGATTACCTGCTCTACGCGAAATGTTGTGAACGACGGTATCCAGGAGACAGTGTGACGATTCAGGCCAGTTCAACGGCTACCGCACCAGTGCAGTGCGGCGACGAACTACCGTTTGACGTGGACCGAGGTTCTGTTGTCGGTCCTGTCGAGCAACTCCGTGGGTGGGCGGCCGCCGATCCATCGGCGCCCTTCGTCAAATTCGGTGGGGAATGGATCACGGTCGGCGAACTCGACGGGAAGACCGACCGAGTTGCTGCAGGTTTGCTGAAACTCGGGCTTGTTAAGGGGGACCGGCTCGCCATCATGCTCCCCACAGCGGTCGAGTACGTCGAGCTCATTTTCGCGTGCGCCAAGCTCGGTATCGTCTTCGTGCCGATCAACGTCTTCCTGAAGGGCGAGTTCCTGAGGCACCAGTTGTCGACGAGCGGCGCGAGGGCGGTTGTCGGCGATGCAGCAGCAATGTCTCTACTGGGTGGCCAAGACTTTGCGACGACCTCGGTGCAATTCCTGGTAGGAGTAGACGGGAATGCCCCGGACCTTGATTCTCCGCCCATGTATGTCTCATACGCGTCGCTCGCCGAGCACGGTTCCGAACTTCCGGAAGTCAGCGTTCGACCTGACGACTTGATGAGTCTGATGTTCACCTCCGGGACGACCGGACTGTCGAAGGCCTGCAAGCTCTCGCACGCCTACTACTTCCAGGTCGCACGCATGTACATTGCCGCGAAATGGGTGGCAGCGGGGGACAAGATCGTCACGGCCCTGCCGCTCTATCACGCCGGCGGTCAGATCGCGGTCCTGATGTCGGCGCTATTTTCTCGGTCGTCGGTCAGCTTTCTCGCCCAATTCCACGCCAGCACCTTCATGCGTCAGGTCCACGAGGAAGGGGCGACCACATCGTGGGGTGTCGCGGCGATGGCGGCAGCCGTTCTGGCCCAACCCGAATCGTCGGACCCTCCCATGCGCGGCCAATTACGTCTGGCGGTATGGATTCCGCTGGACATCCCGCGCCAAGAAGAATTCGAGAGACGCTTCGGTACACGTGTCGTGTCTGACGGGTACGGACAAACCGAAGCCACCGCGATCTGCCTGAACCCGGTGAGTGAGGAACGGCTCCCAGGAACCGTGGGTCGTGCAGCCAGCCTTATCGAAGTTCGCATCGTCGATGATCTCGACAATGAGGTGCCCGATGGCGAAACAGGGGAATTCGCGGTGCGACCCCTGGCACCGGGTGCCATCTTCTCCGGGTATTGGGAGAACGACAGCGCAACCGTTTCGACGATCACCAACCTGTGGTATCACACAGGCGACTACGGCCGTAAAACTCCGGAGGGGGCATTCGCATTCGTAGATCGGAAGAAGGATGCGATGAGGCGACGTGGCGAGAATGTGTCGTCAATCGAGCTGGAAGTTGCCATCCGGCAGCACCCTCTGGTTGATGAAGTCGCTGTACACGCCGTGGCCTCGCCGATGACGGAAGACGACATCAAGGCGTGCATCGTCGCACGAGGGGAGCGCCCCGAGCCCGGCGAACTGTTGAAGTACTTCGAAACGCATCTACCGTACTTCTGCATCCCCAGGTTCATCGAGTTCTTTGATGAGCTGCCCGTTAACGGTGTTGGACGTGTTCTCAAACATCAACTTCGCGAGAGGGCATTGGGAGCCGGCACGATCGACCTGACCGGTGACAGGTATTCCCTGTCCAGGGAGAAGCGTCGCTAGGTGGAAGTGCTGTAGATCGGCCCACCAGCAATCTTGGTTTTGTCTCTTTAGAATAAACGACTCTGGGAGTTTTCATGGAAATGACAATCGGCGGTCAAGGTGTCTCAGGAGGTGACTATTTCGATGTAGTCAATCCCGCAACCGGCGACGTGTACGCGCAGGCGCCAGTCTGTACCGCAGCTCAGTTGGACCGGGCGATGGACGCTGCGTCGAAGGCTCAACTCGAATGGCGCAAAGACGAGGACTTCCGCCGGGAAAGGCTGCAGGAGTTGTCTGCTGCGGTCATGGATGCCGCGCCGGAACTGGCCGAGATCCTCGCGAACGAAAATGGAAAGACGCTCGATCTGGGCGGCGTGGAAGCGATGTCGGGTGCTGCCTGGCTCGACTACTACGCCAATGTAGAGCGGCCACGAGAAGTGATCCGTGACGATGACGGTGCCCATACGGAGATTGTGCGGCGCCCCCTCGGGGTGGTCGCGGGAATCACTCCGTGGAACGTTCCCGTCGCGATGGCCTTCTTCAAGCTCGCGCCGGCGCTGCGGGCCGGTAACACGATGGTGCTGAAGCCATCACCCTTCACTCCCATCTCGACATTGCGCATCGGCGAGATCGCAAGTGAGATTTTGCCACCCGGCGTCTTCAATGTCGTTACCGGAGGGGACGAACTCGGTGCTTGGATGACTGAGCATCCTGTACCGAGGAAGATCTCGTTTACAGGATCGGTGGCGACGGGAAAGCACGTTTATCGCTCCGCTGCAGCGGATCTCAAGCGCGTCACTCTAGAACTCGGCGGAAACGACGCAGCGATCGTGTTGGACGACGCTGATCCGGCGGAGATCGCAGAAGCTCTCTTCTGGGGCGCGTTCTGGAACAACGGCCAGGGGTGCATCCTCATTAAGAGGCTGTACGTGCCACGTTCAATCTATGACGGTGTGGTCGAGGCGCTCTCCGAGATAGCTAAACAGATTGTCGTTGGTGATCCGCTCGATGAGGAAACGCAGCTTGGGGCATTGGCGAATCGGCCTCAGTTCGAACGAGTCAGCGGGTTGGTGGAAGACGCTCTCAAGAGCGGTGCAAAGGCGACCGCAGGGGGAAGGCCGGTTGGCGGACCTGGAGTCTTCTATGAGCCGACCATCTTGGCCGGTGCGGTCGACGGCATGCGAATCGTCGACGAAGAGCAATTTGGACCCGCCTTGCCCGTCATACCGTACGACGATGTGAACGATGTGATCGCAAGGGTGAACGCAGGGCAGTACGGGCTCGGCGGGTCCATCTGGTCTCCGGATATCGACCGTGCCACGGCCCTGGCAAGCCAACTCGACGTCGGAACTGCGTGGGTTAACTCGCATGCGGTACTTGCGACAAACGCGCCCTTCGGCGGCGTCAAGTGGAGCGGTATCGGCGTCGAACACGGTCCCTGGGGGCTCAACGACTTGTCGAGCATCCAGGTGCTCCATTGCAACAAAGGCAAGACCGCACCGGGTGCGCTCTGAATCACCTACCTGGGACGAACACGTTCAGCAACGACATCTATGTGAAAGGAAAATGCAATGCCATTGTTCACATCTACTGAGGAAGCCGCGGCTACTCTCGGTAAGTTCATCGAGAATGTCGCCGTCGACCCCGAACTGAAAGCCAAATGGGTTTCATCGAATGTAGCGTTCCGCATGAACTACACGGACCCCGAGTTGGTCATCGTCCTTGACGCATCCCAGGATCCGCCGGTCGTGTGGCAAGGCGACGCTGCAAAGGCATCTGACGTCGAGATCGAGCTGTTCATGGACACTGACACCGGCCATAAGTTCTGGCTTGGTGATCTCAATGTTCCGATGGCACTCGCACGGAGGAAGATCAAAGTGAAGGGACCGGTGGGCAAGCTCCTCCAGTTGCTGCCGGCCATGCAGCCTGCCTTCATCAAGTACAACGAGTACCTTGCTGCACAGGGATTCGACCGGAAGTAGTCGTCAGGCCGGCGGGACAGGTCTCACATTGCTGGTGGCAACGAACAGCACTATCGGCCACCAGCGCCGTGGAGCGAGTTCAGGCGTCGTTCGGCGCAGGTGGGTTCAGTGCCGCGACCTGAGCACCGCGGGACTTGAGGTCAGCGCCCCTTTGCGCATGGTGACCTATCGACACCACCCACTGTTGGAACCCTTAGACGAAGGCTGGGATCGGGCCCGAAAAAGATCGGGTCTTGATGCCTGCTTGTGGACGTCGATGAGATCGCCAGCGTCGGTCCGGCTCTGGATGATCGAAGCAAGTATGAAGATGCGTTACAAATGTATGAGTGTCCGATGATTGCAAGGAGTATCCATGTCCTCTCAACTAAGTGCTGGCGCGGACACCGTGTGGGGTCCGCTGGCGCAGCCCATCACAGCTCCCGCTGACCTCCCCGAAGGATCTCCCCCGTGGCGCGACAATGCGTGGCTTCCTTTTTGGGACGACGAGAACGGGATATACGGCACCGTCCACGTCTCGACCTCGCCGAACGCCGGCGCGCGCCAGGCGCGGTTCAGTCTGCAAACACCGAACGGAACGATCGAGCTCATTGAACCTCTGGACCCGGGGAGCTTTGAGAGTAAATCCATCCGGCTGGATCTTGACACCGGTTTCACCATCTCTACCCCGGAAGTGACGGCAGAACTTCGGTTCATGCCTCAGTTCGCGCGGGCCGACTTCGTCGGCGACGCCTCGCCAAAGGCGTTCGGCGGCTACGCCGAGACGGGAGCTCTCAAGCACTACCAGCAGGCGGCCTCGGTCGTTGGCTCGGTCAACCTCCGAGGACAGGAATCCGCGGTTGACGGATCCGGATTCCGCGATCGAACCTGGGGATTTCGTGACGAGACGATCGGGATGTCCGAGTACTTCGGGTTCATGTGGAAATTCGAAACCTTTGCCTTGAGTGTGATGAGGTTGTACGGCAGTGACGGCTCTGATCACGCAACGGGATTCCTGCTCGGCGATACCGCGACGCCGGTGGCCGGCGTCAGTTCGTTCACACGCGACGGCAGCGGACTGTTCGTCGAGGCAGAGATCGAGCTGGACTCCGGCGATCGGCTCACCGTGGCCTCGGTAGGCCGGCCAGCCGGACAGTGGGTTCCGATGGGGCCTCCGCGGACGGGCGCAGTGATGAGCGCCTACGACGAATTCCACACGTTCAGGACCGCGTCGGGGGAGGCCGGTGGCGGAATCGTCGAGCAGGGGTATGTCCGGCGGGGCGTCTGACCGGTCCGGACGAATTCGACTGCCGTCACTGCACATGGCACCGGCACTCGATTCGCCGAGCAGCGGCATATCAGCTTGCGGTACGGGTACGCCCGCGTCGCACTCAGCTCGCCGATGTGACGCCGAGGGGCTAGCGGGATGGACTCGTCGACCGTCGCCCAGCATGGTGATGGCGACACAGTCCCCGTCGATGCGACCGGCGTGTGGCAGGGTGAGGGCAAAGCGGCACGAGGCGGATCTCGGCACGGGACTGGGCCGAGTCCGAGGCCAGGGCAGGTCCCGGCATCACTCGGTGATGGCACTTATCGACGAGGGCATCACGTCGGCCTCGTAGCGTCCCTAGCCGAAACGTCGTAAAAGTAGGGTGGCACTCAACTCGGCGAGCGTAGATGGCGGGGTTCGTCGCCGGGGTGTGAGAGTGGGGCGGCGTGGTGTCGTGCCTCTTCCCGGCGGCGAACACCGCGGCGATTCCCCGAGCGTGCTCGAAGATGAATCGACTAAAGCGTACTGTTCTCGTGAATCTTCCGTTGAGTGTGAATAGTCGATGTAGGCACGCGGTTCGTTCTTGTAGGTTTGCTCGCTCATGAAATCCACTGCATGAAGGATTGTCAACTGTCCGGCGTATGGATTTCGCCGATTTCAGTCCCGCAGTAGCTCGTGTAGGTGAAGTCCAACTGGGAACTGGCCCCTATTGCGGTTGAGTACGACATGGCGGTGATGCGGTGAAAATATTGCAGCGTGTCGGACGGTGTTCACCAGACGGCTACTAGAGGCAGTTGGGCTGCTTGGTCACCTCGCCGACCACACTCGTCCCATCCTCGATGCCTTCGATACTGTCCCGGCGACGGTTGATGAAGCTGGTTGTCAAATAGTGGATGTTTCGGACGAAACCGAATTCGTCTGGCGGGAAGAAAGGTCCGGGTGGCACATCGGTGGCTCGACCCGTTGTCCACACCCCGAATGCGGTCGTAAGGCATTGGCTTCCAGCGTCGTTCATGCCGCTAATGAGCGTGCGTCCACCACCATGATTCATGAAGGTGGAACTTCCGGGCACCGCATGACGTGGGCACCGCTATGGCGTTGACACTCTGCAGTGAGGTAGCTAACATTAACGACATTACACACAACGTACTTTGTCTCGACGTCTGAGTTTGGTTTTTCTATGTCGTGGCTCTGCAGAACGCAAGTAGGCGTGTCGGTTTGAGGCAGGTAGCAACCCGTCTCTGCGCGCGGATTTAGCTGCGCATTCGAGAGCTGACATTCAACGCCACATGCGGACTCCCGAAGCGCTGCCCCGCGAGGGCTGGTAGCTCTCAGAAGTGATTCATTCAGTCGTACAGAATGCTGCAACTTGAGTATCGGATGGAAAAGGAGACAGGCTGATGGGAAGAGTTTCGGAAAAGGTAGCCTTTATCACGGGTGCAGCCCATGGCCAGGGCCGGTCACATGCACTGCGATTGGCGGAGGAAGGCGCCGACATCGTTGTAACCGATGCGTGTGCCCCTATTCATTCCTTGGTGGACTACAAGGCCGCGACACGGGAAGATCTGGAGGAGACCAGGGCGCTTGTCGAAAAGACTGGCCAGAAGTGTGTCAGCGCCGTCGCTGACGTTCGTGATAGGGCTGCGCTGACGGGTGCCGTCGAGGTCGGTATCGAAGCGTTCGGCCGGATCGACATCGTATGTGCCAACGCTGGCATTATGACGGTGCACGAGCACAGTTGGGATATCCCGGAGGACGCTGTCGATGCTGTACTAGATACCAATTTGAAGGGTGTCTGGAACACAGTCGTTGCAACAGCTCCATACATGGTCGAGTCCAAGCGCGGAGGATCGATCATCCTTACGTCTTCAACGGCCGGCCTTCGCGGGCATACGCCCTACGCGCATTATGCGGCAAGCAAACATGGCGTGGTGGGCCTGATGAAGGCCTTCGCCAACGAACTCTCGCGGTACAAGATCCGTGTGAATACTGTTCACCCAACTGGCGTCCTTACCGAAGGTATGGGAACGTTCAGTGATCGAACGATGGCGATTATTGGTAGCAGTGTGACTGGGCTAGCGGGGGCCACCAACATCCTGCCTGACCTCGATGCGGATCCTGATGCAGAATACGCGCCTGTGCCGCTATTGCTGCCGATTGAGATTAGTAATGCGGTGCTATGGCTCGCGAGCGATGAAGCTCGCTATGTCACTGGTGTTGCACTCGCGGTTGACGCTGGAAACACCGTAAAGCCTTGAGCTGTCACGCAGTGCACATAAGGCTGCAATTCAGGTGCGTCTTCCGTGTAAACGGAAGTCACCCTGATCCAATAGATTGGAAAGGAGTGAGAAATGCGAGTTGAGATTGACACGACCAAATGTCAGGGCCATGGCCGCTGTTATCTATTAGCTCCCGAAGTATTCGATATGGATGAAGAAGGCATGGGAATTGTGACCGACCTTCGGCCAGCGGTCGAGTACCTTGATAGCGCGCGGAGCGCGGCCGAAAATTGTCCCGAGACTGCAATTTCGATGAGGGAATGAACATCGACATCGCGGCATCACAATTACCTACACGGCCGGATGCCCCGCATCCGACCCCGAAACTATGAAAAGGTGACCCCTCTCGTAATCTGCGGCCCGCACAGTGGACATCCTGCACGTTGTGGGCATGCTCGCAGAACTGCGGTGGCGGATCGCCCATTAGCAGGCGCACTGCGGCGAGCAACATTGACTCGTCGAGAAGTCGGACCCCGCAGCACGATCCCCTGCGGGTCGGTCCGGTTGAGCTTTGATTGCCCCGCCGACGATGTGAGCCTCGACAAATGCCGCGGGCAATCGAGATTCGCCGACATGTGTGACAATGCGGTGCTTGCGCGAGAAGGAAGAGAGATTGTATTGCGCGTAGTCGCGATCCGCGCCAGGATTCTCGTAATCCATTGCTGAACAATGCTTCCGCTTATGGCAGGCGTTGAACTAAAAACCGATAGTCGTGAGTGCACGACTATCGTACCGATCGAGTGGCGCGACGGCGTTTCACGACGTGGGGAAGACGACCCCGATCGAGGATCCGCCGATCCTGTTGGAGGACGATCTCCGCTCGCAGAGGTAGCGCGCTAAAACCGCGGTGCTCCAGATCTATGAGCACACGGGCTGCATGTTCCTCGGGGTGATGCGACTAAGGCCAGCTCGGGTGACGATGAATTGGCATCGGATTGCCGTCGAAGGGCGGTGTTCACTACGTGAGCGTAGTGCCAGGGCCTGTGAGACGGGCAGTGCGAGGGTGCATCCCGCCCTCCGGGGGTCATGTCAACCAGCGCCGAGGCGGTCCTTCGTGTTGTCGTTGAGACGACAAACGAATGTTGTATACTTGAAGCGTGGTGATCGTGCAATACGTGTACGTCCAGCCGTCGCGAACCGCTAGTGATTTATTGGCCACGCTGAATAGTTTGATAACCGAGTGGAAGCTCAAGGTGACATGGCGCGCAGGAAAGCAGGGAACGTCCTCAGCAAAGATGGCGAGGAAGCCCGCTCGCAGATTCTCCATGCTGCGCAGAAGGTGATCTTGCGCTTCGGTTTGGCGAAGACGACGATGGAGGATATAGCGACGGAGGCTGGAGTTTCACGTCCGACGGTATACCGGTACTTCCAGGATCGTACTGAATTGACCTCAGTGCTGATCGATTGGCGCGCTCGAGAAGTGCTGGAGGCTAGCAGGGAACTTCTTCAAAGGGAGGGATCCTTTGAGGATAATTTCATTGCGGGTCTGATTCATACCGTCGCCTTGGCGCGCGAAGATCCGATCGTGGCTATGGTTCTGGCCCCGGCAAATCAGCGAGGAGAGTCGTGGTCGGAAACTCTTGAGTTGGCTGCCGAGTTGACGGCCGACCTTTGGGAGCCTTTTCTGAAAGAGGCGAGGACCCGGGGTGAAATGAGAAGTGACCTTAACTCGTCGGAAGTCTACACTTGGCTCGCCCTTGTGCAGTTTGCACTGTTCAACAGCATGGAATCCATGGAACCCAGCGATCCTGCCCTTGCGCGGATGTTGAAAACGTTCGTCCTTCCAGCCCTCGTAGCGCCGACCGATGGCGTCACGGTTCGCAGGGGTCGCCCCTTGTCTAAAAACCTGAAGCGCCAGTAAAAAGTCGCCATGGCGCAGTGATTCGGAGGGCTCGGGTTGCTCAACACAGGAAGGTGCGCGTTGGCGATTGGGCGCTCAGCAGTTTTCGCGGATCGGAGCGTGCTGGTGTGACCGAGGTGGTTTGTGTTGGATAGAGTGACGCGTGGTGGATGGCCATATTGCGGGGCGCCTGCACACAATCACCTTCCTTGCATCTGAAGATCACCCGTGCCTCCCGTTTGCAGGACTGTGCCTTTGCAATCCGCCGCAGGTGCAGGCTTCGCGATGTGAAAGGGGACGGCCGCTACGTCTACCGCCTGTGGCCGCGTCAACAGGCAGTCCAATTCTTTCAGCAAGCAAAGGGAATCTCGTCGTTTCGGCTCACCCATCCCGGACACCACATCGGTGGCTCCAGGCTTAGTAGCTGTCCCACCGAATGAGCCATCGTCGGTGACTCGGCGCCATGTTGCTCGCCCTTGGCCTGATCGGGCTTACCCGCGACATCGTTGGGGATGCATGATTGAGGGGTGAAAGAAGCCCGTGCCTTTGCAACGTATTGTGTCGGATGAATCGATGTAGCCGATGACCGGTGTCGATCCATTCGCGACGCAACGCGACGTGTCCGGTTCGGTCACGGCGGAGTTGGCGGCGGCCGGATTCGAGGATGCCCAGGAGATCGGCCGCGGCGGTTTCGGCGTCGTGTACCGGTGCACGCAGGCTGCGCTCGACCGCACCGTGGCGGTCAAGGTCCTCACCGCAGACCTCGACGAGGAGAATCGGGCACGGTTCCTGCGTGAGCAGCGTGCGGCCGGCCGGCTGACCGGTCACCCCAATATCGTCACTGTTTTCCACGCCGGTGTCACCGGCAACGGTCGGCCCTTCATCGTGATGCCGTACCACGCCGGGGGGTCGCTCGACGAGCGGATCCGGCGTCACGGGCCGCTCCCGCTGGACGAAGCGTTGCGACTCGGGGTGAAGATGGCCGGCGCCCTCGAAACTGCCCACCGCCTCGGGATCCTGCACCGCGACGTCAAGCCCGGGAACATCCTGATCACCGACTACGGCGAGCCTGCGCTGACGGATTTCGGCATCGCCCACATCGCCGGTGGGTTCGAAACCACGGCCGGCGTCGTCACGGGTTCGCCGGCGTTCACCGCCCCCGAGGTGGTCGCCGGTGAGCCTCCGAGTCCGGCCGCCGATGTGTACGGCCTCGGCGCCACCCTGTTCGCTGCTTTCACCGGTCATGCGGCGTTCGAACGGCGAAGCGGTGAGCAATTGGTGGCACAGTTCCTGAGGATCACGTCCGAGCCGGTTCCCAACCCGCGCGAACACGGCATTTCCGAGGGGGTCAGCGCTGTCATCGAACGTGCCATGTCCGCCGAGGCCGGCGCCCGCCCCTCCGCCGTGGAACTGGGTCGGCAACTGCGCGAGTCCCAACTGCATCACGGCTTCCCGGTCGACGAGATGGCAATGCACACCGAACCGGCCGCGGTGCAATGCGGAGCGTCAGTCCGGCCGTCGTGGTCACCGGCGGATTCGGGCCGAACGGGTGGACTTCCGCTGGAGCTGACCAGTTTCGTCGACCGCCGCACGGAACTGGCCGAGGCGACGAACCTGTTGTCGACGTCGCGGCTGGTGACGTTGACCGGAATCGGCGGGGTGGGAAAGACCCGACTTGCTCTACGCGCAGCCGCCAAGGCGCAACGAAACTTCTCGGACGGTGTGACGTTGGTGGAGCTGGGTGAGCTGCGCGACGATACGCTGCTGGCGGGCCTGGTCGTGGCCGCGCTGGGGTTGCGTCACCAGTCTGCGCGACCCCCGCACGAGGTGCTCGTCGAGTTCCTTGCCCCGCGTGACGTGTTGCTCGTGCTGGACAACTGCGAGCAGGTGGTGGCCGCGGCCGCGAAACTCGCCGAAATCCTGCTCCGCGCGTGCCCTCGGCTGCGAATTCTCGCGACGAGTCGCGAACCGCTCGGAATCGGCGGGGAAACCGCGCTTCTGATTCCCCCGCTGCCCGTCCCTGATCCCGATCACCTGCCGAAAGGACTGCCCCGCAACGATGCGGTCACCCTCTTCGCGGAACGCGGCGCCGCCGTAGTCCCCGGATTCGAGCTCACCGAGGAGAACAAGGTCACCATCGCCCGAATCTGTCAGCGGCTGGACGGGCTGCCGCTACCGATCGAACTGGCGGCGGCCCGGCTTCGCGCGATGACACCCGATCAGATCCTGCAGCGTCTCACCGATCGTTACCTACTCCTCACTCGCGGCAGCAGGGACGCGCCCTCGCGGCAGCAGACGTTGCGGATGTGCATCGACTGGAGTTACGACCTGTGCACCCCTGCGGAACAACGGATGTGGGCGCAGCTCTCGGTGTTCGCGGGCAGTTTCGATCTCGAGGCCGCGGAACAGGTCTGCGATGGTGACGACGCAGACGACCTCCTCGACACCGTGACGTTCCTCGTCGACAAGTCGATCCTGACGAGAGAAGAGTCGGGCTCCGCGGTGCGGTTCCGAATGCTCGAGACCGTGCGCGCCTACGGACGGGAAAAGGCGCAGGAGAACGGCGACTACATCGCGCTTCGCCGTCGGCACCGCGACTGGTGTGAGCGGTTGGCGGTCGAGGCGGAAACCGAATGGATCAGCTCCCGGCAGCTCGCGTTGATCTCCAGACTGACTCGGGAACAACCGAATATCCGCGAGGCGCTGGATTTCTGCGTGTCCGACAATCCCGCAACGGGACTGCGGATCGCTGCCGCACTATGCCCGTTCTGGCTTTCCCAGGGGTCGCTCAACGAGGGGCGTCGGTGGCTCGGTCGCCTTCTGTCCCGCAAGGTTGGTACCCTCACTGTCGAACGAGCCAAAGCGACATTTGCATATAGCCTGATGAGCGGACTGCAGGGTGACCTTCAGGGGTCGGCGGACCTGGTGGAAGCTTGTCGTACGCTCGTCGACCAGTCGAATAACCCCTTGATTCGCGCACACATCGACCACGCCACTGGATATCTCGCACTGTTCGGAGGAAAACTGTCCGATGGACGCTTGCATCTTGAAAGTGCGGTCAGCGTGTACATCGCACGGGACGACCTCTTGTTTCAGGTCCTCGCTCTCGACGGCCTCGGCATCACGTGCGAACTGCAGAACGACACCGAGCGGGCCATCGAATGCTACGAGCACGTGCTCACGATTACGGAGGCGCGAGGCGAATCCGTGCATCGGGCCCATACATTGTGGGCGCTAGCGGTTGCGGTGTGGCGAAAAGGCGATCGCACGCGAGCTACTCGCCTACTCGTGCAGGCACTGAAGACAGGCAGGAAAGTCAACGACCGAATGAAGGCCAGCATGTGCATGCAAGCACTGGCGTGGATCGCAGCTGAGGAAGGGAACCCCAGACGCGCGGTCATGTTGGCTGGAGCCGCCGAGCAACTCAGTCGCTCAGTAGGGAGTTCGACGGTGTTGTTGCCGGACATGCTCGTGTACCAGGACGAGTTCGAACGTAAGACTCGACAGGCGATGACTAAGCAGGCCTTCGCCGCGGCACACCGGGAGGGCAGTATGCTCGGTTTCGAGGCTGCGGTCGCCTATGCCCTGGGCGAGCAGATTCCAGAACTCCCTGCTTCAGCAGCTAGTCCATCGGCCACGCCGACCAAGCGTGAGCGTGAGGTCGCCGCTCTGATCGCCGAAGGACTGACCAACAAGGAGATCGCAGCGCGGTTGGTGATCTCGCCCCGCACCGCACAGGGGCACGTCGAACATCTCCTGACGAAGCTGGGGTTCAACTCACGCGCGCAGATCGCGGCATGGGTAGTGGAATCTGCGAAATCGAGCGATGCCGCACCGCAGCAACCTCCGCCGGAAAGTCGATAACACGGTTTTACGGATATTGGAAGCATCCCTGGCCCACTGTGACCGTTTAGACCACTTCGGGAACGGGCCGAGTCGTTTCTGACGAGGTGGCGGAGGTTAAGCTTTATGCGGGGCGTCGCCGTTCGTGACCAAACACACCGGCTGCCCTGTGCTTACTTCCGTGGGTTCTCGAAAGTGAACTCTTCGAGGAAGTCGGGAAGGGGGAGTTCGGGTTTTGCGTCGGCGGGAATGGCCGCGGGGTGGACGAACACATATGCCGACCGGCATTGAGGGCGAGCATCAGTGGTTCGAAGCGGGGATCGCCAAGGTAGGCGCCTTCGTAGGCCGAGAGTAGGCCCACCCAGTCGTGGTGGAGGGTGTCGAGCGCGTACTCGAGTTCCCGGATGACGGCGGTGGTATCGCGCATCGGCAGTACGGCCAGGCCACCGAATCGGGTGGGATGCCGCTTGAACAGATCGGCGGTGTAGGTGTTGCAGTAGCGCGACATCTCGGCTGCTTCTGTTCCGGTGAGGAATTCGAATCCTGGGTCCGACACCGAGAGGGCTTGCGCCTGGATGCCGTAGCGGTCCATGAAGTCGATATGGACCATGAGTGCCCTCATTGGTCGAGCTGTTCGCCACTGAACGATCTCGCGGGCCTCTGCCTTCGGCCGTGGGCGACACGATGTTCGGAGGCTCAGTCCGTTTGTAGGTAGTTCGCGACGAACCGTACGCGGTCGCTGCGGCACGACCGGTGGATGTACACAGTCGGGCTGCCGTCCTCGTCGAGATTGAGGCCCTCGCGTAGCAGTACCGGTGCGCCCGGAGGGATTTCGAGTATCTCCGCCACGCGCGGTGACGCAGCCGCCGCGGCGAACGATCTCCAGGCGGCCTTCAGTCGCACGTCGTAGACGTCGCGCCACACCGTGTACAGCGGGACGCCGTCCTGCAGGTGCCGGTCGATGCCGGCGAACCGGCGATCGTCCATCCACACCGAGTTCGCGAACCAGGGTTCGCCGTCGACCGCGAGCACGGTGTCGATGCGGCGTAGCCGGCGGCCTGGCAGATACTCCTCGGCCTGGGGTGCAGTGCCACCGAGCACGATCGCACTGCGCACGGGCGTCTCGCTCAATGTGCGGCCGACTGATGTGAAGGCGGCGCCGAGTCCGTCGGGACCGCCGATGTAGCTGGCGGCGAGTTCGATGGGGAAGTGCTGGGGTAGCGGAGCCACGAAGGTGCCCGACCCCTGCCGCGCCACCAGTCGGCCCGCGCGGGTCAGCTCGCCGATCGCTTGGCGGACCGTGAGCCGGTTGACCCGGAGTTCGGAGGCGAGGTCGGTCTCGGGTGGCAGCCGGTCTCCCGGTTCCAGCATGCCGCTGTCGAGTCGCTGCAGGAGGACGTCCTGCACCTGTCGGTAGAGCGGCACCCGGGCTACGGACGTTTTGCTTGGCATGCGGCAAGTCTAGAGGACATTCGAGGATGCCTGCGCTTCGACCAAATCGCATATGACCTGTTCAAGACCCATTCACTTGCCGGACATCCGTGAGCGTGGTTTACGCTACTTGTCTAGATGAATATTCGGGCATCACTTCGAACACTTCTCGGAAAGGCCCCGCCCGTGAGCATCCACCCGACCCTGCGCCGCACCCTGGCCGCCGCCGCCTGTGCGGTCACGCTGTGCGGCGCCGCCGCCTGCGGCGACTCCTCCGCCCAGGACGGCGCACCCGATGTACTGAAGGTGGGGCTGCCGCCCGCGGAGGCCAACGCGGACCTGCAGGCGAAGTTCGCACCGATCACCTCGCTGATCGCGGACGGGACGGGCAAGTCGGTGGAAGTGAAGCCGACGAGCGATTACCTGTCGATCGTGGAGGCCATGCGGTCGGGCCTCATCGACGTCGCCGCGTTCAGCCCCTTCCCCACCCCGCTCGCCGAGGCTGTCGCCGGTGTCGAGCCGCTCGTGGTGGCCAAGGGCGCCGCCTACAGTTCGGTGTTCGTGTGCCGCACCGGCACCGGCATCGATTCGATCGACGACCTCCGCGGCCGCAAGATCGCGTTCGTCGACGCCGGCTCCACCAGCGGCAACTACATTCCCAAGCTCCTGCTGAAGCGGGCGGGCATCGACCCCGACACCGACATCGAGGGCAGCTACGCGGGCGGCCACGACACCGCCGAACTCGCGGTGAAGCAGGGCTCGGTCGATTGCGCCGCGGACGCCCGCTCCTCGTACCAGACGATGGTCGACAAGGGCGTCATCGACGGCACCGCGCAGAGGATCGTCGCCGAGTCCGACCCCATCCCGGTCTCCTTGGTGATCATCGCGCGCAAGGATCTCGACCCCGCGATCGAGCAGGGGATCGTCGACGCGTTCGTGGGCGGCGACAACACAGCGGCGCTCGGGGTGGTCGGCGCGACCAGCTTCGAGACGGCACAGGACAGCGATTTCGCGATCTTCCGCGGCGCGGCAACCGAACTCGGTGTGAATCTCGAGGAGCTGTCGCGGAAATGACGACCACACGACACGGTGTGCCGCGGGTGGAAGCCGACGCGGTGAGCTACCGGTATCCGGACGGCACCACGGCCCTGCACGAGGTGTCGGTGCGGGTGGCGCCCGGCGAGATCGTCGCGGTGCTCGGTCGCAGCGGCGCCGGGAAGTCGACGCTCATGCGCTGCCTCGCCGGTCTCGCGGCACCGACATCGGGGCGGGTGCTGCACGACGGAGTCGACCGCGGCGGGCTGCGTGGCCGCGCCAAGCGTCGTGCCCACGCGCGAGTCGGGTTGGTGTTCCAGGAGTTCCAGCTCGTAGAACGTGCGACGGTGCTGTCCAACACGCTCATCGGGCGTCTCGCCTGTCAGCCGCTGCTGCCGAGCCTCGTGCACTTCGTGCGGCGCGCCGACCGGGAGATCGCCGTCGAGGCCGTCCGCCGCCTCGGACTCGAGGACCAGCTCCGCAAGCGGGCCGACGCATTGTCGGGTGGTCAGCGTCAGCGCGTGGCCATCGCCCGCGCGCTCGCGCAGCAGCCCGACATGCTGCTCGCCGACGAACCGGTCGCGAACCTCGATCCGGTTCTCGCCCGCGGCGTCGTCGACGACATCGTGCGACTCGCGCGTGTCGAGGGACTCACCGCGGTACTGAATCTGCACGACGTCGACTTGGCGCGAGATGTCGCAGACCGGCTGGTTGGTTTGCGTGCCGGACGCCTCGTCTTCGACTGCCCCACTGCATCCGTCACGACCGCCGATCTCGATCTGCTCTACGCCGAACCCGACCGTGCGCTCATGGGGGTGCGGTGATGTCCCTCGATACCGAACGCGTTCCGTCGACGCCAATGTCGACGTCTGACCTCGCCGCGCTGCGTCGGCCGTCCTGGCAGACCGGTGCCGGCGTCCTCGTTGCCGCCGTGGTGATCCTCTGGTCGGCGCAGGCCACCGAGTTCTCCGCCGCTGCCCTGCTCGACGGGATCCCGCACATCACCGATTTCGTCGGCCGCATGTTCCCGCCCGACCTGTCCATCCTCCCGACCGCGGTCACCCTGATGGGCGAGACCCTCGCGATCGCGGTCATCGGCACCACCATCGGTGTCGCCCTCGCACTGCCGTGGGCGCTGCTCGGCGCGCGTTCGGTCTTCGGTCAGGCCGGGCTCCACCACGCCGCGCGAACGTCGATCAACATCACCCGGGCCATCCCCGAACTGATGTGGGCGCTGCTGTTCGTCTCCGCTGTGGGCCTCGGTCCGCTCGCGGGCACCCTCGCCATCGTCATCGGATCGGCGGCGGGCATGGCCCGGCTGTTCGCCGACATCTTCGAGACCATGGACATGCGGGCATGGGAGGCGGCCGCCGCGGCCGGTGCCACCCGCTCCCAGCGCATCAGCTGGGTGCTGCTGCCGCAGTCCGTGCCGACCATCGCCAGCTACACCCTGCTCGTGCTCGACGGGAACGTGCGCGCCGCGTCGCTGCTCGGCATCGTCGGCGCCGGTGGCATCGGCATGGAACTCACCCAGCAACTCCGGCTCTTCGAGTACGGAAACGTCCTCACGATCGTCCTGGTCGT